>JAFSVO010000284.1 GCA_017444965.1 Clostridia bacterium
AGTACAAGGAGCAGCAGCGCGGAGAGCAGACCGATGCCGATGCTGATGATCAGGCCCTGACCGTATATCTCGTTCGCCCGGTCCTTCCGCATCGCCCCGATCTCTCTTGTGAAGACGATCCCGACGCCGGTAGATACCAGGTCGCCGAAGAAGGTGACGACGGCGGTCACCGGTGTGATCGCGTTGATCCCGGCAACGCCCGAAGCGCCGATAAAGTATCCGGCAATGATGCTGTCGCTTAGCAGCATCAGATACATCACCGCTTTGGTAAAGGTACCGGAGATCAGCATAGAAGTGAATTTCTTTTCGCAAAAGCCTTTCATATGCAACCTCCGCGCTGATTCGATCAGCTCATTTTAACGCGGTCTCTTTTTCTGTGTTTCATTCTCTGTTCTCGCATTTCCCCTCAGCGCCCAGATACTTAAAGCAAAGCATAGTCTGGTCGTCAAACTGCGGAGCGCCGTTCACAAACTCGTCGACGGCTTTTTTAACGCCGGTCAGGATCTCTTCCGCGGAAGCGCTTTCGATACCGTCAAAGCATTTTATAAGCCTGTCTTCGCCGAAAAGCTCCTGCGCCTTGTCGTTCGCCTCTGTAACGCCGTCGGTGTAAAGGCAGACCGTATCGCCGACGTTAAGCTTTATCGTGTTCTCGGTGTATTTTACGTTCTGCATACCCGCGAGCACGAATCCGCTTTTGGATTTAAGATATTCCGGCTCGTTTCCGCTGACTATAACGGGCGGGTTATGCCCGGCGCTTACAAAGGTCATTTCGCCGCTTGTAAGGTCTAAAACGCCTACCCAAAGAGTTACGAACATATCCGCTTCGTTTCTCGCGCAGAGGGAATTGTTGGCGGTCATGACCGCTTCCGCGAGCGAGGGGATATCTCTTATGCAGTTCAGCAGGGTCGTTTTTGCCGTCGCCATAAACAAAGCGGCGGGAACGCCCTTGCCCGAAACGTCGCCTATTTCAAAGCCGATACGGTTGCCGTCAACAAAGAAAACGTCGTAAAAGTCGCCGCCGACCTCCTTCGCCGCTTCCATAAACGCGCTGACGTCGACCTCTTTCCGCCCCGGGTAATCTGCGGTCACCGCGGGCAGAAGCGAGTGCTGTATGACCGTCGCGACCTCAAGCTCGGATTGCAGACGGCTTTGTTCGACGACCAAATTCCTCTGCCTTTCTGTGTAGGTGATGATGGTCACCATCAAAGCGAAGCCTACGGCGTTTATCAGTATGAAGGGAACAGCTATCTGCTTAACTATATCAAGCGCCGTTTCAAACGGCTTTACCATAACGAGAACGAGGCTCAAATGGAAGACCTCGGCTAAAACGCCGAACAGAAAAGCCACGTACGGCTTTTTCATAAGCTCGTGCTTCTTTATCGAAATAAAGCCGCTCATAAAACCTATGCAGCAGGTGGCGACGACGCAGGCGTTTGCCGTGATCCCGCCGAGAGTAAGCCTGTGTATACCTGCGATAAGACCCGCTATAATACCGCCTAACGGCCCGCTTACAAAGCCCGAAAGCATGGGGCCGATATCTCTTACCGAAACGACCGCTCCGTTAAGGTTAAAGCCGGATACGTTGCCGTATACTCCGAAAAGACCGCCGAGTATACCGAAAACTATAGAGTATTTCCATTTTTTATTTGTCTTTATGAATTTGGACAGAACGTCGCTGCCGCCGATAAACGCGGCGACGAGCAAAATGACTGCGAGAGTGCCGATAAGCTTTGTAAAAAGGTTTTCCATAAGATCACCTGCATAAAAAGATTATAATAATATCTTATATATTATACCATAAAACCGACGGCTGTCAAAGGTGATTTCGACGGTTGAAAAACCGCGCTTATAAAGCTATAATAAGAAAGAAAAGACAGATAAGCTTAAGGAGCGCCCTTATGATACGGTTAAGATCTTACAAAGACTCTGACGAACGAAAGATACTGTCATGGTGCCGCGACGAAGAGACCTTTTTTTCGTGGACGGCGGGCGTTCTTGGCGAATATCCGCTCACAAGCGAAAAGTTTAAAAAGACGGGCGAACATATTCGTTTTACGGCACTAGACGGAAACGAGCCGGTCGGCTTTTTTATAGCGAGAGATCCGAACGGCGCGCAGGAAGAGCTTCGTTTCGGCTTCGCGATAGTCGCGCCCGAAAAAAGGGGCAGGGGAATAGGGAAAGAAATGCTCAAGCTCGGGCTTAAGTTCGCTTTTGACGAATACCGGGCGAAAAGAGTTACCCTCGCCGTGTTTGAAGAAAATGAAAAGGCGCGCAGTTGCTACCTTGCCGCAGGCTTTCGCGAAACGGGCGCGCGCGAAAGCTACTTTATACGCGGAAAAGAGCATACCGCTTTGGAAATGAGCGCCGAAAGTCTAATTAACGACAGCCTTGATTAAAATATGCTTTTATGCTAAAATCAAGAAAGAGATTTTAATAAGGAGCGTTCGATATGGTCATCCGTAAAGAAGAGCAGAGATTACAGGTAAGGGATAACGTGCGCGGCGGCGCGGGCAGGCTTGAAAACCGCCATATACTTGAAAAGGAAGCTATGTTCGGGGCGGCGTCGCTGCTTACCGAGTTTTATTTCGACCCGGGCGACAGCATAGGACCCCACGCGCACGATACCGACGCGGAAGTATATTACATACTTGAAGGCGAGCTTACCCTTATAGAGGACGGAAAAGAGATAGTACTGCGCGAGGGCGATGCGTCCTACGCGCATTCGGGCGTGTCCCACAGCATAGAGAACAGAACGGACAAAGGCGCCCGCATGTTCGCGGTCATCTTCAATATCCCCGAAAAAGCGTGATCGGAATAAAAAATGAACGGCGTAAGGCAAAAGCCTTACGCCGTAATAATGTGCGCTGAACGGCGGGTTATCTTGTGAGCGACGGGCGGCAGACGTAGAAGGAAACTTCGCCCCAGATACGCTCCAAAAGCTCGCGGCACGCGGAGGAGGAAGTATAGGTCACGGTCTTTCCGTCCTTTACCGTCATTATCGTGTGGCTGCCGAGGTAGATGTAAAGCTGAGGCTCGGATTTATCGGCGTCGCCTTCGGCAACACAGATCATATCGCCGGGAACGAGGTTTTCGTAACCGATGTATTTAAGTCTGTGGTCGTTCTCGGTGCTCGTGACCAAAAGTCCGCCCCAAAGCCCCGTTGCGAGGTATTTTACGGAGTAGGGGCTTGAAATGAACTTGACGCCTTTCTTTGCGGAGAAGGCGGGATCCGAGGTAAACACGTTCGTCTGCGCCTTCTGAGCGGAATCGAAGGGAAGAGTTATGCCTACGGCGTCGTAAGCCGCCTTGCAAAGCGCGTAAGAGTCGGAAGCGGAGGCGGCTTTCGCGGCGGCGACTACCTTTTTCTGCTCGTCTGCGGTAAGAGTCTTGTTGACCCAGACGGGTGTGTTGTTAAGAAGCACTCCGCCGGCTTTGGTCGTCTTATAGTCTATAAACGAGCCCGGTTTCGCGCCGGCGTCGACCTGCACGGTATAGCTCTGCGACTTGGTCTCGCCGGGGGCTACGGTAAGCAAGAAGTTGTTGCTGCCCGATTTAAGCGTAAGACCGGAGGGTAGGGTGTCGGTAACAGCTACTGTTTTGTTCTCGGTCCCGCGGTTCTTTACGACTACGGTTATATCTACCGTGTCGCCCGGGTTTACGGTAACGCCCTCGGGCGCGCTCGTAAGCTTATACGCTACGATATGCTGCATATTCTTGACCCTGTTCTGCGTGTTTTCGGTGGGGGTCATTTTGTCGTAAGGCGGACGGATTATCCTTATGGTCATATCGTTTGCGGGGTTAAACTGATAAGAGAGCTTTAAGGGGTCCGTCATAAAGTCTATCTTATCTATGCGTATGCCGCCCGCGGTCTCGTGCGAATCCATTTTTGAGCCGTTCGTGTACTGATAGTCGGCGCTTCCGCCGCCGAAGCGTGACGCGCTCGAGCACTGCATTATATAACCCTTGCCGAGGAAAATGACGCCGTGGCCGCGGTCGTTTCCGGGATTGCTGTACGCAATAACATCGCCCGGCTGAAGTGTCTTTAAGAAGTTATCTATAGTTTCATCTATCTGCGTGTCGGCGGTTATATGGTTTTCCCAGACGACGAGGGGCTTAAGCTCGGCGCTTGTGCCGTAAGCTAAAGGTCTTGAACGCTTTTCGGGCAGCTCGTAGTTAAAGGCGGATTTTAAAAGCGCCCAGACGAACGCCGTGCAGTCGAGGTAAAGGGTTTTCTGCGGCGAGCCTTCCTCGGGGTCGCCGGTGCCGTCTACCGTGCGGCGGTAGAAAACGTGGCTCGACAGAACGCGGTCGGGGGAAAGCTGGTCGTACTGCGTTAAGATATGGCTGTCGTAATAAGCCATCGCCGTGGCTAACAGCGCGTCGTAATTTTTGGGATATACTTCGTTTTTATAGCGCGGATCGTCGTCAAACAATATCTGTATGGGCGTCGCGGTCTTGTGTCCGGTCGAAGACGTCGGCTTTGAGCCGTAGACGAACTCGTGCGCCGCCTGCTGAAGGAGAACGGCCTCTTCGTGCGCTAAATGCGAGTCAAAGTCCATGCCGTAAACAGATTTTCCGAAGATCTTCTCGTAAAGGATAGCTGCGATAAGATAAGAGCCGGCTTCGCTCGCCGAGCGAAGGTCGGTGCGGTAAAGGTCTATGCCCGAGCTTGCGTAATTCTTGATAAAGAACTCAAAAGCGTCGCCCGCCTCAACGTATATTGCGTCGGGTATGGCTTCTTTCAGCTTTGCGGCGAACGCCTTTATAAGCGTGTTATGCTCGGCTCTCGACATATTGGTCATAGAGAGCTTTTCGGAATAGAAGGTGCAACCGTCCTGATATCCGGGCGGGACGATAAGAACGAGCTTGCCGTTGGGATTCTGCTTGTGAAGCAGCTCGTTTAAATACTTATAAGCGGTAAGCGACCTGCCCTCGCCGTCTTTGGTGGCGAGGCTTCTGTCGCGGCTTATTGCGGCGATGTAGTAATCAAGAGGCGGGCTGTCGGGATCGAGCGTCTTTTTGATCCTTGATTCGCTTATGCTCGTTATGTTGGAATCGGCTTTGGTACCGTCCCACTTAAAGCACTCGTATAAATTGTAGGTAAGATTCTGATAGGCGGTATAATAACCCGTGCCGCCGCCTAAGGTAGGAAGAAAGTAACCGCCCTCAAAAGCCATGGCGTGGAAGTCGGTCGCCGTGTCGTTGGTGGTTATCGAATCGCCGAAAATGCCTATCTGCAGGTTCTTGGCAGCAGAGGCGCGAACGGTATCGAGCCTTGTCCCCGCGCCGTTAAGCTGAACGGCCTTTGTAGCCGCGGGCGACTGCTGAAGCTGAGAGCCCGCCGCGGGAGCGGTAGTCTGAGAAGGCGTCGTGCTCTGCGCGGGAGTCTCGTTCCCGCCGGAGGGCGTCTGCGCGGAGGGAGTCTGCGACGAGGGGGTCTGAGTCGCGGGCGTCTGCGTTTCCGGCGTCTGAGTCTGCGGGGTCTGCGTTTGAGGCGTGCCCGTCTGCGGCGCCGTAGTCTGCGTGCCCGGCGTCTGTGAGCCGGAAAGTGACTGGTCAATGGTTATGACGACGGGCGCGTCGGGAGGAGTGATTATTTCCGCGTCTTTGTCCGGTTCCGTTTGTTCGTCCGTACCGTTTGCGGGCGCGTCGGACGTGTCGCTTGCCGTATCCTGACCCGCGTCGGGGGCAACGTCCGTCGCCGGCTTTTCGCCGCAAGCCGCGAAAAGCGACAGGAGCATCATAAGCGCGAGCAGCAGGGAAATGGTCTTTTTCATAAAACTTCTCCTCCTCTAAAGAGTATAAATTATTATATACTAAACTGTAATACGTGTCAACCGAGAGCGCGCCGTCAAAAAATCAGAAGCTTAAGGACGGGCGCAGAACGAAGAAGCCGAACTCGCCTAAAAGCGAGTCTAAAAGGGTCGCGGAAGATGCGGGCGAAAGCGCGGCCGTCTTTCCGTCGTCCGTGACAGTTTTGAAAACGCCGTTTCCAACGTATATATAGCGTTTCAGCGTTGACGCGTCCTTCATGACGCAAAGCACGTCGCCTACGGTGAAATTGCTTAAAGTTACTTCTTTTATCCTGTTTCCGCCGAAGTCGCCGCCGTAGTATCTGCCGCCGAAAAGGTTGTCCGCGAGCATTTCGCGCCCTTTGCCCGCGCCTGCGTCAAAAGTTTTTTGGTCGGTCGCGACCTTGCAGACCGAAGAGATAAGCTCGGCGTCGTAGCCGAGGTTTACCTGCTTTCCCGCCTCGGCGTAAAGCGCGGTTATAAGCTTGTTTTCGGTCGTAGCCGTAACGGCGGAAGAGGATATTTTCTTTTGCTCGTCCGCCGAAAGGGTCTTCGCGACGTAAATCGGCGTATCCTGCAGGGTCACTCCGCCTATCGAAGTATCAGCGCACGGAATGTATCCGTAAGGCGCGTCGGGGTTAACGGTGACCGTAAAAGAAAGGCGAAGGGCTGAATTCGCGGGTATTTTGAAAGACGCGTCAAGCGCGCCGTTCGTGAAGGTGACGTCGCCCGATTTAAACGTCGTGTTCGCGGGCAGAGCGTCCTTAAAAGCCACCGTCTTTTCGGTATCGTTGTCGTTTCTTACGCAGTAGGTGAACGTGACGTCGTCGCCCGGGTTTACCGACGCGCCGGCGTAAGCGGTCGATTCCTTCCAGCAGATCACGCCCTTAAGGTTTTTGGCGCGCGAAAC
The DNA here is from genome assembly GCA_017444965.1 of Clostridia bacterium. GTDB lineage: Bacteria > Bacillota > Clostridia > Oscillospirales > Butyricicoccaceae > RGIG3513. The sequence continues at coordinate 6,703 of JAFSVO010000284.1, forward strand.
GGCGTCTGACGTCGGCTTGGTGCCCGAAACGCCGAGCGGGCGCAGAAGAAGCAGCTCGCGCTCGCCGTTAAAGGCGTAGTGTTTGTCGACGCCCTCTTTGATAAGCCAGTCAATCGGCGTGTAAGCGACGCCGCCCAAAAGCTCGCGGACGTCCTGCTTAAGACCTTTGCTGTAATCCTGCCCGCCGCCCGCTTTGTGCGAGTAGCCCGAGCAGTGTATCAGCATGCCGTTGCCTATATACAGCATACCGTGCGCGTTGTTGTTTTCGCGGTTGTGCTCCATGATAAGGTCGCCGGGGCGGATGGTATTTAAAAACGCCTCTTTCGCGCCCTCGGGGTCGGCTTTTATCTGCGCCGCCGTGCGGCGGTATACTTCGCCCTTCTTTATATTGATAACGCCCGTGCCGACCGTTTCTTTTATGATATAATCGAACGCCGCTTTATAGACCGAGTGACAGAACCAGGTGCAGTCTAAAAAAGTCATCCTCTGCGGCGTGAGCGTTTTCGGATCAACGCCCAAGGTAAGTCGCCTCGGCGAGCCGGACGCGCTCGCTATATTGTTCTGGTCGTACTGAAGCGCCGCGCCGCCGAACGCCTCGTAGGTATAAGCGGTGGCGAAAAACTCGTCGAAGTATTCGGGATATATCTCGTCTTTAAATCTCGGGTCGCGGTAGGTCATGGTGCGCGGGTCGCATTCTTTGTAAGACTTATGCTTCGGCGCGCTCTTCTGCGCGACGGTGGACGGCTCGGCGCCGAAAACGAAGCTGTGCGCCGCTTTCTGTAAAAGCGCCGCGGTATCCGCGTCCAAAAAGCCCTGCTCGGGCATGCCCGCGGGCGACTTCCCGAAGACGTACGAATAAAGAAGACAGCTTATATAGTAGGCGCCCGCCATACTTTCAAAAACGCCGCCCTCGTCGTAGAGATCGATTCCCGAGTCCGCGTAATTCTTTTTGAAAAAGGCGAAAGCGTCGCCTATCTGCGCCTGCACGCATTCGCCCGTGGCTTTCGCGGCAAGGGCGGAGGCGTGCGTTTTTATCATGGAGTTGTGCTTCGCGTTATCGGTATCTGTCGGGAAGCCGAACTTTTCCTTAAGCTCTTTGCTCGGCTTATCGTACGGCATGGGGACCAGCAGCACGATTTTTCCCTTGGGATTTGCGGCGTAAAACGCTTTCTGTATCTCGTTAAAGGCGGTGACCGCGCGCCCCGCGCTGTCGGAGTTGCCTATGACGCGATCGCGTGAGGTCGCTATGATAAGGCAGTCCTGCCTTTGGCTCAAAAGGCCGTAAAAGTACTTAAAGCTGTTAACGGGGCCCGTCGCCTGCGCGTTTGCCGACTTGTCCGTGAAGCTGAACATCTCAAAAAGGTTAAAGGTCGTAAGGGTCGTATACGCGGAGGAAGAGCCTAAGTTTTCATAGGTGTACGGGTAAATATCCGGCTCCGTCCCGTCGGTAAGGCAGAAGGAATAGAAAATATCGAGCGGGCTGTGCGCCGTAAGCACGCTGTCGCCCCAGACGAGCATTTTGTATTCTTTGTCAAGCGAGGGGTTTCCGGTAAGTATATACCCCCGGTTGTCGGAAGGGTAGCTTTCCATCCTGTTGATCTGCGAAGAAGGCTTTGTTTCCGCGGCGGGAGCCTGCGGCTCCGGCGTCTGCGCGGACGGAGCCTGCGCGTCAGGCGTTTGTGATGACGGCGCCGCCGAAGAGGGAGCCTCCGCCGCGGGCTGCGGCGAGGTCTGTCCCGCGGGCTGCGCCGGGCTTTCGTTTGAAGGCAGACTGCCGACGTCTATGGCGACCGGCTTGTCGGGTACCTCGACCGCTTCTTTATCTTCGTCTTCCGCCGCGTCGTCGGCATTCAAAGGCGCTTCCGCCGTCTCGCCGTTATCTGCCGCGTCCGCGGGCGAGGCAGGCTTTTCGCCGCATGCCGCGAAAAGGGAGAGCAGCATAAAAAGGGCAAGCAGAAAAGACAGAGTTTTTTTCATAATACAAAGCTCCTTTTAACGAACGAGATCAAAAGCTTATCGACGGGCGCAGCACGAAGAAGCCGAACTCGCCCAAAAGCGAATCGAGAAGCGTCGCGGATGACGCGGGCGAAAGAGATACGGTCACGCCGTTCTTTACGGTCTTGAAAATTCCATCGCCGACATATACGTAAAGCTGAACGGAAGAAGCGTCGCTCATTACACAGAGCACGTCGCCGACGGTGAAATTGCGTAAGGTCACTTCTTTTATCCTGTTTCCGCCGAAATCGCCGCCGTAGTACCTGCCGCCGAAAAGATTGTCCGCGAGCATATCGCGCCCAAAGCCATTCCCGACGTCAAAGGATTTGCCGTCGGCGGCGACTAAGCATACCGAGTTAATAAGCTCGCTATCCGTTCCCAAAGCGACGGTCTTGCCTATTCCGGCGTATATCGCCGTGACAAGCTCGCCGTCTGTCGCGGCTTCGGCTGCTGACGAAGAAATCGCGGACTGTTCATCGCGCGTCAAAGTTTTGGCGACGTAAATCGGCGTATCCTGAAGGGTTATCCCGCCTATCTCCGTTTTATCGCAGGGGATATATCCGTAAGACGCGCCGGGGTCAACGGTTACGGTAAAGGAAAGCTTTTTCAGTTCGCCGCCGCGCACCGTGACCACGGTATCGAGGGCGTTTTTATCAAAAGTCACGTCGCCCGATTTGAAAGCCGTGTTTTCGGGCAGAACGTCTTTTATCGAAATATCTCTCTTTGTATCGTTGTCATTTCTTATGCAGTAGGTGAAGGTGACGTCGCAGCCGGGGTTTACCGACGCGCCGGCGTAAGCGGTGGATTCCTTCCAGCAGATAACGCCTTTAAGGTTTTTCGCGCGTAAAACAGCGTCCTGCGTGGGCACGGTGCCCTCAACGCCGAGGGGGCGCAGGATAAGCAGCTCTCGCTCGCCGTTAAAGGCGTAGTGGCTGTCGACCCCTTCGGTAATAAGATAGTCTATTTTGGTAAAGGCGACGCCGCCCAAAAGTTCGCGGACGTCCTTTTTTAACGCCTTGCTGTAATCCTGCCCGCCGCCGGCTTTGTGCGAGTAGCCCGAGCAGTGTATCAGCATGCCGTTGCCTATGTACAGCATACCGTGCGCGGCGTTCGTTTCTCTGTTATGCTCCATGATAAGGTCGCAAGGCCGCAGAGTCTTGATAAAATCGGCTTTTGCCGCCTCCGGGTCGGCGGCTATTTGAGCCGCCGTGCGGCGGTATACTTCGCCTTTTTTGATGTTAATGACTCCGGTGTTAACGGATTCTTTTATAATATAATCAAACGCCGCTTTATAGACCGAGTGGCAGAACCAGGTGCAGTCTAAGAAGGTCATCCTCTGCGGCGTGAGCGTTTTCGGGTCAACGCCCAAGGTAAGGCGCCTCGGCGAGCCGGACGCGCTCGCTAAATTGTTCTGGTCATACTGAAGCGCCGCGCCGCCGAACGCCTCGTAAGCGTAAGCGGTGGCGAAAAACTCGTCGAAGTATTCGGGATATATTTCGTTTACGAATCGCGGGTCGCGGTAAGACATGGTGCGCGGGTCGCATTCTTTGTACGGCTTATGCGAAAGGGGCGCTTTTTCCGGGGTAACGCTTTCGGGGGAGGTACCGAAAACGAAAACGTGAGCCGCTTTCTGCAAAAGCTGCGCCGTGCTTTCGTCGAGCGCGCCGTATGCGCCTATCCCGACGGGAGAGGCGCCGTAAACGTAACCGTAAAGAACGCAAGCGGTATAGTACGCGCCCGCCATGCTTTCAAAAACGCCGCCCTCATCGTAAAGGTCTATGCCGGCGTCGCCGTAGTTTTCTTTAAAGAAAGCGAAAGCGTCGCCTATCTGCGCCTGCACGCAGTCGCCCGAGGATTTTGAGGCAAGAGCGCTCGCGTGCGCTTTGATAAGCTCGTTATGCTTTTGCGTGTCGGTGTCCGCGGGGAAACCGAACTTGTTTATAAGCGACTCGTTCGGGGGATCGTAAGGCATCGGCACGAAGATCACTATTTTGCCGTTCGGATTTGCGGCGTAAAAGGTCTTCTGTATTTCGTCAAAAGCTGTGACCGCGCGCCCCGCGCTGTCCGGGTTGCCGATAACGCGATCTCTTGAGGAGGCTATGAGAAGGCAGTCCTGCTCGCGGCTTAATAGACTGTAAAAGTAAGAAAACTTTGAAATGGTATTTTCGCTTACGGGGGTCTTTATTTTTGCGGAAGCGGACGTGCCGTCGAACCTGAACATTTCGTAAATGTTATAGGTAGTAAGCGTCGTATACGCCGAAGAAGTGCCGATATTGTCGTAAGTGTGGGAGAAGACGTCAAGATCTGTGCCCGCGCCGCGCGAAAGGGAATAAAAGATATCGAGCGGGCTGTGGCTGATTATCGCGCTGTCGCCGAAAGCGAGCATTTTGAAATCGGGCCGCCACGCATTACTGCGGGTGAGGACAGCGCCTCGGTCGTCCATTACGAAGCTCTTGACGTATGCCGTGCCGGAGGGCACGG
>JAFSVO010000285.1 GCA_017444965.1 Clostridia bacterium
CCCTTGAGTATATTATAGTATTCCTCGGTGTTCTTGGTGACGCTTAAAACGAACCCGCCCTTCGGAATGGGCGTGTCGGTCGCGTCGGCTACCGAGTTTACGAAAAGCTGAAGCGGTTTATTTATAGAAAGCTGTCTTGCGTTGACAGACGAGAGCACGACCTCGCACCCCTCGTAGACCGTCTTGGTGCTGTCGGCGAAATCCTCGGTGAAAAGGTAGATGCCGCCCGCCGTGCGCATCTTGTTGATGCCCGAGAGCGGATAGGTATGGTCGCCTATGCTTACGGTTATCTCAAGCTTCGGCTCGCCGCAGAAGGCGGTACCGTCGGCGTTGAAGGCAAGGCAGTTCCATTCGGCGCCCGACGAGCAGAGGCGCCCCTCAATTACGTTCATGCCCGTGGGCACGCCCGTCGACATCGAGAAGAAATCGGAATTGAAAGCCGCCATCGGGTAATACCCCTGCTCTTCGACCTTAGAAAGCGCGCTCCATATCGAAAGGGTGCCGTAAAGCTTGTCGCCGAAAACGACTATGGGCTTTAATCTTGAATCGGCGCCGCCGTCAAGCTGATAGTAGCGCAGATACGAGCCGTCGGTCTGCGCGTAGGTTATGCGCAGAGGCGAGCCGTTCGCGATATCGGTGCGGTAATAATAGGTGTCGACCGCGAACGCCGCGGGCGACAGAGCCGTAAAAACGACGAGGAGCGCGAGTATCAAAGACAGCTTTTTCATAGTAAGTCCTTTCCCAAATGATGTGCTTTTAGAAAAGCGAAAACGCTTTATATAGTAATAGTAACATATCCCGCCGATTTTTTAAAGACCTTTTTGACGAAAATTACAGGCAATTTCTGTTTGCTTTATTGAAAAATAATTGCTTTCGTGGTATTATTTAGAAAAACCCGACGGAGGAAGAAATGAAAAAGCTTTTAAAACGGTATTTTATTGACGCCATGGGCTCTATGGCGTACGGTCTTTTCGCCTCGCTCATAATCGGCACGATAATCGGGCAGATAGGCGCGCTGACGCATTTCGGGCTTCTTACGCAGATAGCCGACGTGCTGAAAAACGCCTACGTTTACGGCGCGGCTATTTCCGCGGCGATAGCGTTGGGGCTTAAGTGCGACCCGCTCGTCGTCTTTTCGGCGGCGGGCGCGGGCGCGATAGGATGCGCCGCGGGCGGGCCCGTCGGCGCGTACCTTGCCGGTATCGTCGCGTCCGAGCTCGGTCAGCTCGTTTCAAAGAAAACGCCCGTCGATATAATAGTTACCCCCCTCGTCGCCGTTCTTTCGGGCGGCGCGGTCGGCATACTCGCGGGCCCGTACATAAGCGCCGCGATGGTCTGGCTCGGAAACGTTATTAACGCCGCGGTCGAGCTTATGCCCCTGCCGATGGGACTTTTAGTCGGCGTTATAGTCGGAATGGTGCTTACCCTGCCCATTTCGTCCGCCGCTTTGTGCATAATGCTCGGGCTTTCGGGGCTTGCCGCGGGAGCCGCCGCCGCGGGGTGCGCCGCGCAGATGATCGGCTTTGCGGTTACAAGCTTCAAAGCCAACAAGGTCTCGGGGCTTATCTCGCAGGGCGTCGGTACCTCAATGCTTCAGATACCGAACATTTTCCGCCGCCCGCAGATATGGATAGCCCCGACCGTCGCCTCGGCGGTATGCGGCGCGCTGTCCGCCGCCGTATTTAAAATGGAATGCACGAAAATAGGCGCCGGCATGGGCACGAGCGGGCTCGTCGGTCCGATAGACGCCTACGGCGCGATGGCGGAAAGCCGCGGAAGCGTAAATACCCTTCTTATGATAGCCGCCGTGCATTTCGTAATTCCGGCGGTCGTGGCGCTTATAGTGCACGTTGGGCTTAAGAAAGCTAAAATAGTCAAGGACGAGTATTTGAAGCTGAAAGAGATCTGAGGCGCTTCGCGCTGCGCAATTACATACAACGCTTTGCGTTGATTACATTCAGCCCATCGGGCTGATTACATACAATGCTGCGCATTGATTACATACAAGGCTTCGCCTTGATTTATGTATGCGCTTCGCGCATCCGATAAACAGACGCACCGCTTGAAGCGGTGCGTTTTTGTATTATCGGGGCTGTTTGGGGAACAATATGCGAAAGGGCGGAGTTGCGGCTTTTTCCGCAATTATTAATCGTCCCTGCGGGACTACACCTCATCCACCGCAAGCGGTCCCCCTTCCCCTCGATGGGGAAGGCTGGGCGTTAACAAAAAGTTTACAATAAAATTAGCACTCTCCCCTTGACAGTGCTAATTTTTGTGCTATAATGTAGTCAGAACAAAGGAAAAAGATCGCAAAAGACCTTCTTCCCTAAAATAAATGGTAACAGGACGTACATATCAAAGGAGGAATGACTTATGTTACCGACTATTTTCGGAGAGAGAATGTTTGACGATTTGTTCGATTTCCCCGCGTTTCCCGAATTTCCGGACGTTGAGAAAAAGCTCTACGGCAGAAACGCCCTGCGCGAGATGAAGACCGACGTGCACGAGCACGACGACCGCTTTGAGGTCGATATCGATCTTCCGGGCTTCAAAAAAGAAGAGATAAGCTTAGACCTCGAAAACGGCTATCTTACCGTCGCGGCGCATAAAGGCGTATCTCAGGACAAGACCGACAAAAAGGGCAAGCTTATAAGGCAGGAACGCTACCAAGGCTCTATGCAGAGAAGCTTTTACGTCGGCAAGGGTCTGACGGCGCAGGACGTCAAAGCCAAGTATGAAAACGGCGTACTCAGCCTTACCCTTCCCAAAAAGCAGGAGACGCTTCCCGAGAAAAAGACAATTATGATCGAATGACTTCTATCTTATTCATTTTTTAATTTCCTTTCTTAAGCAAAAGGCGCTTGCGAAAGCAAGCGCCTTTTGTCTGCGTGTCAAAAGACTTTTGACACGCAGAGCAGACGAACAAAAAAGAGGGCAGAATGGCGCGAACGCGTCCCGTCGGCGTACAAAGGTACGGTAGGGACGCGTTCGGGGCATAGGTGAAAACTTTTGAAGCCGCGCTTTTAAAAATCCGCAGCGTAATCGGGTCATTGATTGGCTCTTTGATACCGCTTCCTTATTTTAGTTTTTTAAACGATCTGTTTTCACCGCTCTGACTCTTTTTTGACAGTCTGAAAAAGG
>JAFSVO010000286.1 GCA_017444965.1 Clostridia bacterium
GCACGGTGGAAGGCGATTTCAGCCCCACCGCCGCGCATATCTCGCGCACCGAGGGCGGATAGCCGTTTTTATCGGTGTACGAGTTTATGAAATCGAGTATTTTCACTCTTTTCGCGGACAATACTTTCATAGAAAAACACTCCCCCGAATACTGTTGTGTAGATTATATCACATGCTTTTAAAAAAATCAAACATTTGTTTTAAAAAATTTGCGCTTTACTTATTAAATATTATATGGTACAATCTTTTATCGGAGGAAAAATCATGCTTATTTACGACGATATAAGGTACAAACTCAATAATATGAAAGCGTCTTTAGACGAGCTGCGTCAGGCGCTCGACCTCGACCGCGGCGCGGACGAGATTCGCGAGCTTGAGGCGAAGGCCGCTGAGCCCGATTTCTGGAACGACACGGCGAACAGCCAGAAGGTGCTTCAGCGCACAAAGCAGCTGAAGGACAAAGCCGACCGCTACCGTCAGCTCAAGACGCAGTACGACGACGTTCTGACCCTTATCGAAATGGCGGAGGAGGAAAACGACGAATCCCTTTTCCCCGAAGTTGAAAAGGGCTTTAACGATTTCTGCGCCGAGCTTGACAGACAGACGCTCACCACCCTTTTGAACGGCGAGTACGACAAGAACAACGCCATAATGTCCTTCCACGCGGGCGCGGGCGGGACCGAGGCGCAGGACTGGGCGCAGATGCTTTTCCGCATGTACACCCACTGGGCGGACGCCAAGGGCTTCAAATATCAGGTATTAAACTACCTTGACGGCGACGAGGCGGGCATGAAAAGCGCCGACCTGCTTATCGAGGGCGAGAACGCCTTCGGCTATTTAAAGGGCGAGGCGGGCGTTCACAGACTCGTCCGCATATCCCCCTTCGACGCGTCCGGCAGGCGGCACACAAGCTTTTCGGCGGTCGAGGTGACCCCCGAAATGAGCGACGATATAGACGTCGAGATAAACCCCGACGACCTGAAGGTCGACACCTACCGCTCGAGCGGCGCGGGCGGCCAGCACGTAAACAAGACCGAAAGCGCCATAAGGATAACCCACATCCCGACGGGGATAATAGTCGCCTGTCAGAACGAGCGCTCTCAGCACCAGAACCGCGAAATGGCGATGAGGATGCTTAAGAGCAAGCTTCTTGAAATAAAAGAGCGCGAGCATCTTGAAAAGATAGACGATATAAAGGGCGAGCAGAAAAAGATAGAATGGGGCTCGCAGATACGCTCATACGTCTTTATGCCATACACCCTCGCGAAAGACCACCGCACCGGCTTTGAAAACGGCAACATAAACGCCGTTATGGACGGCGACTTGGACGGCTTTATAAACGCCTACCTCCGCTGCAGCGCCACCGGACAGTGGGCGAAATAAGCCGCGGCGCGTAAGATTATTACGCGCCCACACGCAAACGGAGAAATATTTTTTCCGTTTGTTCTGTTTTCCCTCTTGACTTTATTAAGGTAAAGTAGTAAAATGCTGATACGTCAGTAAGATTTCAAAACGAAAAGGAGATAAAAAGCATGAAAAAGTATCTGGCACTTATCCTCGCGTTAGTTATGGCCGTTATGGCGTTCGCCGCCTGCGGCAAGAAGACGGAAGAGCCCGCCGCCCCCACGGGTGAAGACGCCGCCGCCTCCAACACCGATCTTACCGAAATTTCCGACGCGGCTTACGTCCTCGGAAAGGGCAAGCTCGTAGTAGGCATCACCGATTTCGCCCCCATGGATTACAAAGACGAGAGCGGCGAGTGGGTAGGCTTTGACGCCGACCTCGCGAGAGCGTTTGCCGAGAGCCTCGGCATAGGCATCGAATTCGTCGAGATAGTCTGGGACAACAAGATAATAGAGCTTGACAGCAAGGTCATCGACTGCGTATGGAACGGCATGACTCTGACGGATGAAGTCACCTCCGCCATGAACTGCACCGAGCCCTACTGCAACAACGCCCAGGTTATCGTCATCCCCGCCGACAAGGCCGAAGCTTACACCTCCGTTGAGAGCGTTAAAGACCTCACCTTCGCGGTCGAAGCGGGCTCCGCCGGCGAAGCGGTCGCGACCGAGAACGGCTTTAAGACGACCCCCGTCACCGCGCAGGCCGACGCCGTCATGGAAGTTGCCGCCGGCACCTCCGACGCCGCCATACTCGACTCGCTTATGGCCGCCGCGATGGTAGGCGAAGGCACCTCTTACGACAAGCTCACCTACGTTCTTCCCCTTAACAGCGAAGAGTACGGCGTAGGCTTCCGCAAGGGCTCCGATCTTACCGGCATGCTCAACGCTTTCTTCGCCGACGCGTACGCGAAGGGCACCGTCGCCTCTCTCGCCGAGAAATACGGCGTTTCCGCGGCGATAATCTCGAAGTAAGCAAATTACGAGAATAAAACAGAGGGTGGCACGCCCGCCCTCTGCTTTTTTTCCTTTTAAAAGGGTGATTTGATGTCAACTCTCGCATCCCAGTTCCCGATAGTCGTCCGCTCGCTGAATTTGGGCTTTCTGCAGTCGCTTAGGCTTTTCTTCGTAACTCTTATAGGCGCGCTGCCGTTAGGGCTTCTCATTTCCTTCGGCTCTATGAGCGCGTGGGCGCCTTTAGCCAAGCTCGGACTGCGGAAACGCGCCGCTACGGGCAAGAAGACGCGCTTTACAAAGTTCTGCGCCGAGTTCCGCCCGATATCTCTTATAGTCCGCGTTATAGTATGGATATTCCGCGGCACCCCTCTTATGCTTCAGCTCCTTATCATCTTCTATTTTCCCGGGCTCGTCTGGGGGAACAACGTGTGGGGCTCGGGCGAAGCGGGGCGCTTTGCCGCGTCGTGCATAGCGTTCGTTATAAACTACGCCTGCTATTTTTCCGAGATATACCGCGGCGGCATAGAGGGCATCCCGCGCGGGCAGTACGAGGCGGGGCAGGTGCTCGGCATGAAGCACTCGCAGATATTCCGCAGAGTCGTTCTTCTTCAAGTCGTAAAGCGCATTATCCCGCCTATGGGCAACGAGATAATAACCCTCGTTAAAGACACCTCGCTTGCCCGCATCATCGCCCTGCAGGAGATAATATGGGCGGGGCAGGCGTTTATGAAGGGCTCTCACGGGATAAGCGGCGCTATCTGGCCCCTTTTCTTCACGGGCGTTTACTACCTCGTCTTTACGGGGATAGTGACGCTTATCCTCGGCGCCGTCGAGAAAAAGCTCGGCTATTTCAAAGCGTAAGGAGGAAGCGTAATGTCTTTACTTGAAGTTTGCGACCTTAAAAAAAGCTTTGATAAGCTTCACGTCCTTAAAGGGATAAGCTTTTCGCTCGAAAAGGGCGAAGTGCTCGCCATTCTCGGCGCGTCGGGAAGCGGAAAGACTACTCTTCTGCGCTGCCTCAACTTTTTGGAGACAGCCGACAGCGGCTCTATAAAGGTCAACGGAGAAGAGCTTTTAGGCGGGAAAATCAATCAGGAGATCTTAAGAAAAAAACGGCTCCATTTCGGGCTGGTCTTCCAGTCCTTCAACCTTTTCCCGCAGTATACCGTACTTAAAAACGTAACGCTCGCGCACGAACTGCTCGCCTCCGAGCGCCCCGATTATAAAGCGCGCAAAAAAGAGATCCTTTCGGAAATAAACGAAAACGCGCTCGCGCTTTTGGAGCGCGTCGGTCTGTCCGACAAAAAGGACGCCTATCCCCATCAGCTTTCGGGCGGGCCGTGTCAGCGCGTGGCTATTGCCCGCGCACTCGCCCTCTCGCCCGACGTGCTCTGCTTCGACGAGCCGACGAGCGCCTTGGACCCCAATCTTACGGGCGAAGTATTAAAGGTCATCCGTTCTCTTAAGACCTCCGACCGCACGATGATAGTCGTTACTCACGAAATGGAGTTCGCCCACTCGGTCGCCGACAAGGTTATATTTATGGCGAACGGCAGGATAGAAGAGGAAGGGACCGCCGACGAGGTCTTCAAAAATCCGAAAAGCCCGCTCACGCGTGAGTTTTTCAAAAGCTTCAGGTTTTAAACTATGACTCTTACCGAAAAAGAAGAAGAATTACTGCTCGGCGCGCTTTTGAACATAGGCGAAAAAATGCTGCTCTGCGGCGCCGAGGTGCACCGTGTCGAAAACACCCTGCAAAGGATGGGCACGGCTTACGGCGCGCGCGAGATGGACGTTTTCGTCATTACCTCGACCATTATAGTCACCATAGTTTTCGAGGACGGCAGAGAGTTTACCCAGAGCCGCCGCATAACGTCGCCATACGGAACCGACCTTTTATGCATCGAAAAGCTGAACCTTTTAAGCAGAAAGTGCTGTAAAGAGCCGATGCCGCCCGAGGTCCTCGCTCTTGAGGCGGACAAATGCGCCTCGTCAGTTTCGCTGCCGCTCTTTCTTATAGGCAGTATGCTGGCGAGCGGGGGCTTCGCCGTCTTTTTCGGCGGCACTCTTATAGACGGCGCCGCCGCCGCGGTCTTCGCGCTTTTCGTCTGTCTTTTGCAGAAAACGCTCGCGCCCGTCTGCCCCAATACGGTAAGCTTCAACGCGATCGCGACCTTTCTTACGGGCGTGCTTATATGCGTTTCGGCGCATTTTCTGCCCGTGCTCAATATTGAAATGATAATCTCGGGCGTTATAATGCTTATGATACCCGGGATAATGATAAC
>JAFSVO010000287.1 GCA_017444965.1 Clostridia bacterium
CGACGGGCGGTACGGCGACGACTAAAAGCACCGTCGATATAATGGCGAAAATATACCACAAAGTAGATACCGACACGCCGTAGACCTGCGCCGCGTAAAGGGTGAAGAAAAGCATTGAGAAGCTGCCCGCCGGCATATATACGACAAGCCCCATGGGCAGAACGTGTTTTGTGATCCGGCTCGCTATACCGAGCTTTTTCTCACAGCAGAAGACGTTTTCGCCGTAAGCCGACTCGACCGACGCCGTCCTGAGCGCCGTCAGAAAAGAGGGCATTATCTTCTTTACAAGCTTCGCGAAGGATACCTTTTTCCTTACACTTACGTACGTTAAGAAAAGCGCTAAAAGCGGCACCGAAACGACGAGGAAGAGGACGACCGGCTTCCATATCCCGATAAAATCGCGCCAGTCGCCCAACCATATCTCAAGAATGAGTATAAGGAAAACGAAATATGGCGTAAGCCTGCTTATCCACTCGGCTACCTTAAGCCCCACGCCGTTCGCCTGCTCGACAATGGCCTTAAGCCCCGCCGCCTTGTTGCCCGCTATAAGTATCGCGTTGCCGAGGACTACGGCGAGCAGTATTATCTGCGGCGAGTCGCCCGAAACGAAGGGCATGAACACGTCGTTCGGCGCGACGTTGAAAATTGCGTCCAGAAGGCTCGTAAACTCCGTCCCGCTCAGCATGTCGTAGGCGTATTCAAGGTTAAAGAAGGGTATCGCGATAAGGCAGGACAGAATAGTGACGAGAAAGCTTAGGTACATGAACCTTAAAACCATTCCTCTGCCGTTCTTGCCTATAGCCGCGACGCCGCCCATGCCGCATATAACGACGGCGACCGAAAGGAAAATGACGGGGCCCGACGCCGCGTTCAGCAGTCTGAAAAAGAGGTCGTAAACAGGCCTTAACACCGTCGTTACCACGTTCGACATTATCTCGGGCGAAAGCAGGTATTTGCCCGCTATCCCGACCGCCATACCGGCTATAAGCGCGGTTATCAGCGATACGGCGGGGTTTCTTTTGCGGCGGGTCAGCCTGAAGGTGACCGTATTTCTGCCGCGGCTGTATGAATATTCGGGGTCCAGACCGTTGAAAAGCGACTCGCTGAAATTCTTCATTTCCGCGTGGTCGTCGGCGAGCGGGTTGTAGGTATCGCCCTCAAGTTCGATTATCATATAGTACTGCGTAAGCCGTTTCCCGACGCTGTACGTCACGGGCGTATTTTCGCCGAACCTGTCGGCAAAGCGCAGGAGCGCCTCTTCAAGCGAAAGGCGTATGCGAAGCACGTTCGCTTTTTCGGTCTTTAAGGCTAAAAGCAGCTCTTCCGTCTTTTTTGATATAAGGTCTATCGTCTCGCCGCACAGCGGAAGCGTTTCGCGCATGCTCCCTATTTTCACGTTATCGCCTCTTTTTCCCGCGCCCAATGCGCTTTTATTTTATATCTGCCGTTAAGCGTTTTTAAGGTTTTCTTTTTTCCCGAAAAGCTCGGGGTAAAAACCCTCCGCGGCGCGCTCGGCGTCAAGCCCCAGCTCCCCCGCGATAAGGCAGGCAAGGTCCCCTACGTGCTTGCTGTGGGTGACGTACCCGATGCTCAAAGGGTCAGAAAGCCCTTCGGTAAGAAGCGAAAACGCCGCGTCTTTCGTAAGCTTCATTTCGTAACTTCCTTTTCGCCGACAAACTTTTTATGCCACGCTCTTTCGCCGCAGTAAGGGCATCTCATTTTCCTCGTCGTGCCGATATGCGGCGCCCAAAAGACGGCTTTATACGTCGGCACGTACCTCTCGCCGCAGCGCGGGCACTCGTAAAAGCCCGCCGTCTGCTCGGCTTTCAGCGCCAAACCGACGCCCCAAACGAGAAACGCGACGCCGAAAAGCGCCGTCAGTATCTTTAAATAAAGCGGCATATTTATAAGCGCCGCGGCGTAGACGGCGCCTAAAAATATCACTGTCGCGGAAATTCCGACGTACGTTTCAAGCTTTAAAAGCAGCCTGTCGGCGTTTTCCTTTGAGGCGGCAAGGTCACGGTTTTCGTCCATAAAGCGCTCCTTTTCATTTTTTCGTTACATTATATTTTAACCCGAAAAACGCTCCGTGTCAATTTGACGCGGAGCGCTTTTTTAAAGTTATTATATATTTTTA
>JAFSVO010000288.1 GCA_017444965.1 Clostridia bacterium
GCTCTTTGCATTGCTCAAGGTCAACGGCAATCATTTTCTCGCTCCATACGTGCTTTTTCGCTTCAAGCGCCGCTTTGGTGATAGGGTAATGAGCGGAAGGGTTGGTAAGGTTTATTATCATATCTATTTCGGGATCGGCAAGTATGGAATCATAGGTCATAGCTTTAATGCCGTATTCCGAAGCGACGGCGTCCATGCGCGCGGCGTCAAGATCGGAGCACGCTACGACGTCTATCACCGAAAACTGATCGCGTATAGAGTTAAGATACGCCTTGCTTATAACGCCGCACCCGACCACAGCGGCTTTCAGTGTTTTCTTTTCCATATTAACCTCCCGTTCACAGTAACTGATTTGAATATTATTATAAAGAATTATTGACAAGGTGTCAACAAATACAAATTATAACAGAAAAATCAGCCGAGGGATATGGGACTGCGCTTAGCTGGCGCATCCATAGTCCCTCGCTGATCTCGTCGATTTCATCATACCGCATCCGTATGATTTATCTTAATAAGATTGCTACCTTTTTAAAGATAGCAATCCTATTCTGGTGGAGACAGCGGGGATCGAACCCACGACCTCTCGCGTGTGAGGCGAACGCTCTAACCGGCTGAGCTATGTCTCCGGTTATAATTAAAAGGGGCAAAGAATTACCCCTTTTAATATTTGGTGACCCGTACGGGAATCGAACCCATGTTTCCGCCGTGAAAGGGCGGTGTCTTAACCGCTTGACCAACGGGCCGTTTTGGTGGCTACGGTCGGATTTGAACCAACGACCTGCCGGGTATGAACCGGATGCTCTAGCCAGCTGAGCTACGTAGCCGTTTTGCCCCCTCTTTCAAGCGGGCATCAATTATTATAATGCGTGAAAGCTCAGTTTGTCAATAGATAATTTAATATTATCTCAAAATCATATAAGGCGTATCGTAAAGTAGATCGCTGCGCAGGCAAGGAAAGCAAGCACGGCGTAAAAGAGGTATAATACTACGGAAGCGGGAACGAATATAGCCGTTATCATTATTGCAAGCGTTATGCCGTAAAGCGTGTATACAAATGCTTTTGAAGGAATGGAAGCGCGGTCGAAAACGCGTATCCTACAGGTTTTCAGCTTTAAAACACCGTTTTTTCCGACGCGCTCACGGATAACGACAGCCAAAACGGCTATTACCGCGAATATCGCCGCGCACGCTGCTTTCCACGCGATACTGCCGTTCTTTTTGTACATTATGAAAAGGAGCAAAGCCGCGGCGCCGTGAGTGAGGGCAAGCAGGAAAAAGTTTCTCGCATATACGTTGTAAATAAGATAATAAAGTACAACCGCCGGGATGAAAACGTATATGAAACGCATTGCGTTAAAATAATCGAAATACATAAACGCGAAGCAAACGGTGCACGAGAGAAGTACACCGGACAGGAAAAGCGGGTCGGAAAGCTTTTCGCTTGAGTAAGTGCCGTTTTTCTTAGAGAGGAGATATTTTACGAAAAAGAAAACCGTTCCCGCGGCGCAAAGAAGAAAGAGGATAAGCGTTATTAAATGAGCTGCGTGATACGAGGTGGGTATATCAATATATCTGAACAGATAAAAGTTGATAAAAAGCATAAGCGCGCCGGCTGAAAAAACGGCAAGCACTTTGTTTGAAGTCTGCTCTTCTTTTTTTATGTTTTTATTCTTGGTATCAGCCATAATTATCACTCTCCGATATCAAAGTTGCCGGTATAGAACATTATCGAGCACAGCGCCGCGACAGGCGCGGTCTCACACCGAAGGATCCTCGGCCCTATTGAAACTACGGGTATATTAAAAGCTTTTGCAAATTCAACTTCTTTTTCCGAAAACCCGCCCTCGGGGCCGGTTATTATCGCGTAATCTGTCTTGTCCGATGATGAAAGGCAAGCCGACAGGCTGCGCATTTCCTCGTTTTCATAGAGAAACAGGGGAGTTTTGTGAAGAGCTGCGCTTTTCAGCGCGTCTTCATATTTAAGAACAGACCCTACGGGAACTTTTTGCGAGCGCCCGGACTGCCTCGCCGCTTCGTCGGCTATTTTCTGAAAACGCGCAAGCTTTTTTGCGTATTCGTTTTCGGCGGGCCTTGCGATACAGCGCTCGGAAATAAACGGAACTATCGCCGCCGCGCCGCATTCGACGCATTTTTGTATAGTATAGTCAAACCGGTCGCCCTTTGAAAGCGCGGCGTAAACGGTAACGCTTGCCGTTGGCTGATTTGAGTAGGGGACGGTAGACAGTATTTCCGCTTTAACGCAGTCCTTGCGAACGTCCGTTACCTTGCACTCATACTTGTTTGACTTATCGTCGCACACGGTCAGGGCGTCGCCTTCTCTGACCCGTAAAACAAGTGCGAGGTGGCGTGAATCGTCCGGGGGAAAGCATAATTCTTTTCCGGTTATGTTCTCGGATGATATAAAGAACGCCA
Source organism: Clostridia bacterium (assembly GCA_017444965.1). GTDB lineage: Bacteria > Bacillota > Clostridia > Oscillospirales > Butyricicoccaceae > RGIG3513. The sequence goes on from JAFSVO010000288.1 coordinate 2,434, forward strand.
AAAGGTATTCCTCCAAAATATATCATTTAAAATATTATAGCAAAAGACGGCGCGCTTGTCCAGTTTATTTTGAGAAATCGTACATTACCCATCCGCCGTCTTTTCTGTCGCCACGCTTTTTCAGGCCGGCGGAAAGATACGCGTTAAGCACTTCATCGGCCCTTGTGTCTATTATGCCCGATATAATAAGCCTCCCGTCGGGTTTAAGCCATGATTTGAGGTATGGGAGCATGGCGATAAGCACGTCCGCTACGATATTTGCGGAAATTAGATCAAAGGGCGCTTTCTTTGATATTTCATCGCGGACGCGAGCGTCTGTCAAAAGGTCGCCTAAAAGAGTTTCGTATTTATCCTTAGGTATGTTATTAAGACGCATATTTTCCGCGGTCGCCGTCATGGCGTTTTCTTCTATGTCGCAGGCAAGCGCGTGCTTCGCGCCGAAGAGAAGTGAACAACACGCGAGGATGCCGCTTCCGCATCCTGCGTCGAATACGTTTTTGCCGCTTATATCAAGAGTTTGAAAATGCTCAAGACACATTTTGGTAGTTGCGTGAGAGCCCGTGCCGAAGCTGGATGCGGGGTCTATAACAAGCTCCGTCTTGCCGGTATTTTCACATTCTTCCCAAGAAGGGCGGACTATAAGCTTTTCTCCGACGGGAAAAGGCTTAAAATACTGCTTCCAGTTGTTTTGCCAGTTTTCGTCTTTGACAATGACCGTCTTCATTTCAAGCGAGCCGTAAAAACCCTTTCCGCCTTCATTTTTTAATGCTTCAAGTATGTCCGATACGTCGGATATTATCCTTCTTCCGCTCTCGTCGTCGTCGGCAAAAAAGCTGACGGTTACCGGTCTGTCAGCGTTTTCAAACACTTCTTCGCCGATATAATCCCAGCGCGGCGAAGGGCTGTTTAAAAGCTCGTCGACCGTTTTGGGGTCGTCTATTATACACGCTCCGCATAGCGGGGATATCTCGCTTGCAACGACGTCGGCGCCCTCGTGTGTGGTTATTATGATACTTTTAAGATAGTCCATATACGTCCTCCGGCATAATCATTTTATAAACTTATATAGCGTAAAAATCCAAGTCGATTATAGCATTAAAGAATTGACTTGTAAAACAGAAATACAAAGTTTATAATTTTAATGGGAAAGATGATGGTATTATTATGAACTTATGTGATTTAAACGAGTTAAAACCGCTTCTTAAAAGGCACGGGTTCACTTTTTCAAAAGGGCTCGGGCAGAACTTTTTATGCGACAGGTCCGTTCCGAAAATGATAGCCGAAAACGCGTGTACA
>JAFSVO010000289.1 GCA_017444965.1 Clostridia bacterium
CCTGATATAATCCTCCGGTACCTGTGAAGCAAATGATTTTGTTATTTCTATGTAATAGCCGAAAACGCTGTTATAGCCGACCTTAAGCTTCGGGATACCCGTTCTCTCCTTTTCCCTTTGCTCTATTTCGGCAAGCTTTGACGCGCCGCCGTTCAAAAGGTCGCGCAGATCGTCCACTTCCTGCGAAAAGCCGTTTTTGATCATACCGCCTTCTCTGACGGAAAACGGAGGATCGTCTGTTATAGAGGATTCAATAAGATCGTAAACGTCTTTTAATTCATCGATATCGAGAGATATCTTTGAAAGATAAGAATTACCCAAAGATGAAAGAATGGCTTTGATCTCGGGCAAACGGCATATCACCTGAGAAAGCGCTTTCAGATCGCGCGAGTTTGCCGTACCGTAAACGAGCCTTGCGGATATCCTCTCGATATCGCAAAGTGAACGGAATATTTTAAGAAGGTCTTCGCTTTCTATTCTGTGCTCGGTAAACGACGAAACGGCAAACAGCCTTTCATGTATCTCTGATACTTTTAAAAGAGGTTTTTCGATCCACTGTCTTATCAGTCTTGCGCCGGCCGCGGTCGCGGTATTGTCAAGGACCCATAAAAGAGAGCCCTTTTTCTCGCCCGAACGCATCGTCGATGTAAGCTCAAGATTTCTTCGAGCATTATAATCAAGCTCCATATAACTGTTTTTATTATAGAACTGAAGCTTATCTATGTGCGAAAGTGTATTTTTCTGCGTTTCATGCAGATATGAAAGAAGCCCGCCGACAGTCTTAAGAAGGACGTCGCTGTCAGAATTCACAAGATTATCAAAAGAATCGGCGAAGTGTTCTTTTATCAGCGTTTCACACGCGCAGCGCTCATATCTTTCGGCAGTTAAAACTTCTATATGTGAAGAAAGCTTGTCCTGCAAAAATGAAACGAAAGCTTTATCAGCAGAAGCTGTTTCGGAAAGCAAAACCTCTTTGGGGCTGAATCTGCCTATTTCGTTGATAAGCTTTTGACCGAGATCCTTTCCGGAAATAACCGTCGCGAAAGTCTCTCCCGTAGAAACGTCGCAGGCACAAAGCCCCGCGTAAAAAGCGTCGCGATAAACGGACGCGATAAAACTGTTGGCGCTCTCATCAAGCATAGCGGGCTCTATAACGGTGCCCGGAGTTATAAGCCTTATTACTTCTCTTTTAACGAGTCCCTTGGCAAGAGCTGGGTCTTCAGTCTGTTCACATATAGCAACCTTATGACCTTTTGCGACAAGCCTCGCTATATATCCTTCGGCGCTGTGAAAGGGCACGCCGCACATAGGCGCTCTTTCATCCTGACCGCAGGCTCTTCCCGTCAAGGTTAGATCAAGCTCTTTCGAAACAGTTTTTGCGTCGTCAAAAAACATCTCGTAAAAATCGCCGAGACGGTACATAAGGATACAGTCGTTGTACTGATTCTTTACGTCGAAGTACTGCTGCATCATCGGTGTAAAGTCAGACTGCTTTTCAACCTCTGTTTTCTTATTATCCATAAAGTCACCTTCCGAATAAAGCCCAGGTAGATACCCTGTCAATAGTCACGTCGGCAAAATCACCTGTTTTTAACCGATCGTTCTTTATATGAACAAGTTTAAAGCCGTTTGTTCTGCCCTTAAAATCATAATTCGGGTCTTCGCTTTTGCCGTCTATAAGCACACGTACTTTCCTGTTTAAATAGGTTTCATTTATAGATCTGCTTATTTGATTTTGTACCTCCAGAAGCTTATCAAAACGTATCTGCTTTTCCTGCGGGGTGGTCGCGTCTTCCATAAGAGCGGCTTTTGTGCCGGGTCTTTTAGAATAAATAAAAGTAAATAATGAATCAAAACGGACTTTATTTAAAAGCTCGATCGTTTTATTATAATCATCTTCCGTTTCCCCCGGAAATCCTACGATAACGTCGCTTGTTATGGTGATATCCGGCATAACGGAACGGGCGTAATCTATCAGTTCACAGTATTTCTCGGCGTCATATTTCCTGTTCATAAGCTTAAGTATCCTGTCGCTGCCCGACTGTACGGGCAAATGGACCGATCTGCAGATATGCCGGGAGTTTGCCATAACGTCAAACAATTTACGAGAAGCGTCTTTTGGATGACTTGTCATAAACCTTAACCTGAAGTCACCCTCTATCGAATCCGCTCTTTTAAGAAGCTCAGAAAAATCTATATCTCCCGTATCGTTCCCGTAAGAGTTTACGTTTTGGACCAGAAGCGTAATATCTTTATAGCCTTCGGAAACGAGTGTATCAAGCTCGCTTAATATCAGCTTTGGGTCGCGGCTTCTTTCACGGCCGCGGACGTAAGGAACTATACAGTATGAGCAGTAATTATTGCAGCCGTACATTATTGAAAGCCACGCGCAGGGCTGCTCTTTACGGAGAGGCGTTATACCCTCTATAA
>JAFSVO010000290.1 GCA_017444965.1 Clostridia bacterium
AGATAGGCGAACACGGCGCAGCCGTATCAGAGGGGCAGGCGCAAAGGCTCGCCGCGGCGCGCGCGCTTTTGTCCGACGCGCCCGTGCTTTTGCTTGACGAGGCGACGAGCGCGTTAGACGAGGATACCGAAAAAAGCCTTCTTAAAAATATCCGCGCGCTTGAAAACAAGACGGTGCTTCTTATTTCCCACAAGGCGGCGGCGCGCGACGTCTGCGACCTTGAGATAAGCGTCGAGGGCGGCGCGCTTAGGGAGATCGCGAAATGACGGACGTATCTCTTTTGTATTTAGGGCGTCTGTCCGCGGCGGCGCTCGACGGGAAAGAGGCGCCGGCGGCGCCCGAGGGCGTTTCGTGGCGCGCTTTGCTGAACGTCGCGCACCGCGCGCGCGTCGACTCGGTCATAACGCCGCTTATTCTGACTTTTCCACGGGGAACGCTGCCCGAAAAATATATAAAACGCCTTGAGACCGAGAGGAACGACGCCCTCTCGATCGAAATACAAAGGCAGTTTGAGGCGGAAAAGGTAACGGGCGCCCTTACCGCTTCGGGGATAAAAGTATGCCCCTTGAAGGGCGCCGTTTTAAAAGAGCTTTACCCGTCGCCCGAGACGCGCTCTATGGGCGACCTTGATTATTTTGTGTCACCGGCTCGCGCCTGCCGCGCCGTGATGAAGGGTCTCGGCTTTGAAAGAAAGCGCGTTTTCGCCTCTCACCACGACGAGTACGAAAGCGCGGCGTACCCTTTGGGGGTCGAGCTTCACAAAAACCCGGTAAGCTCGGAAAACCCCGCCTATGAATATTATAAAGACTTTGAAAAACGCATGCGCCCGACCGAAAAAGAAAACTTGTACGCCCTTTCCCGGGAAGACCTTTATATTTTCAACACGGCGCATTTTTACTATGATTTCGCGAGCGTAGGCTGCTCGCTGCGCCCCCTTTTCGATATGCGCGTTTTAAAGGCTCGCGGGCTCGATCGCGAATATATCGAAAAAGAGCTGGCAAAGATAGGCGTACTTGAGTTTGAAAAACTTATGTCGCGCATCTCAAACGCCTTTTTCGACGGGGGAGAGTGGGACGAAGAGACGGAAAGCGTCTTTTCGGCGCTCTGCGAAAACGGCGTTTACGGCGGCGTCAAAACGAGGATAAAGAACTTTACCGAAAAAGAGGGCGGCAAGGGCAAATATATAACCGAGCGGCTTTTCCCGCCCCTCTCTAACGTGCGCCGCCAAAGCCGCGCGATAGACGCCTGCCCGCCGCTTATAGTTTTTTACTGGGGGTACAGAGCCGCCGCCGCCGCCCTGACCAAAAGCGGCAAAATAAAGTATGAGCTCAGCGCCCTAAAGGACGAAAAGACCGACCGAAAGGAATAATATGGGGTTTATAGTATTCATTATTATCTTTATCGTCATACCGATACTGATAAGAAAGAAAAAAGAAGAGGAAAAAAACAAAAACAAACAGTCCGGAAACGCGCCGTCAATACCGGAGCGGCAGCTCCGCCCGCGTGAGACCGTGCGGTTTAAAAAGCCCGAAAGTCTTGAAGAGGAATACGGGCGGGACGAGGCGCCCGAGCGAACTCGCGCGATATTCGACGGCGAAGGGTACGACAGCGGCGCCGTCTACGACGGCGTGAGGAAAAGGAAATAAAAGACGGTAATAAAAACTCCCGAAGGATAAGTCCTTCGGGAGCTTTTGCGTTAAGGCTTATTTATTCTGTATGTACTCGTCAATAGCCGAGGCGGCGGTCTTGCCCGCGCCCATGGCGAGTATGACGGTCGCGGCGCCCGTCACGGCGTCGCCGCCGGCGTAAACGCCCTCGCGCGAGGTCTTGCCGCGGTCGTCGGCTATTATGCCGCCCCACTTCTGCGTATCGAGCCCCTTGGTCGTCTTGCGGATAAGGGGGTTCGGCGAGGTGCCTATCGCCATTATCACGCAGTCAAGGTCGATGTTGAATTCGGAGCCCTCGATGGGAACGGGCCTTCTTCTGCCCTTTTCGTCCGGCTCGCCGAGCTCCATCTTAAGGCACTTAAGGCCTATGACGTTCTTATGCTCGTCGCCGAGTACCTCTATGGGGTTTGTGAGCATGCGGAAGATAATGCCCTCTTCCTCGGCGTGCTCGACCTCTTCGGCTCTCGCGGGCATCTCGTCGCGGGATCTGCGGTATACTATGTAAACCTCTTCGGCGCCGAGGCGCTTGGCGCATCTCGCGGCGTCCATCGCGACGTTGCCGCCGCCTACTACCGCGACGCGCTTCGCCCTCTGCACGGGGGTGTCGGCGTCTTCCTTATACGCCTTCATAAGGTTCACGCGGGTCAAAAACTCGTTTGCCGAGTAAACGCCCTTTAAGTTTTCGCCGGGGATCTTCATAAAGGTCGGAAGCCCCGCGCCCGTGCCGACGAATACGGCTTCATATCCTTCGGCGAAAAGCTCGTCTATAGATTCCGAACGCCCTATGACGACGTTGGTGTTAATGGTAACGCCCAACGCCTTTAACGTATCTATCTCTTTCTGAACTATGGCTTTGGGAAGACGGAACTCGGGTATGCCGTACATAAGCACGCCGCCCGCGACGTGAAGCGCCTCAAAAACGGTGACGTCGTAACCCTTTTTGGCAAGGTCGCCCGCGCAGGTAAGGCCGGAGGGACCCGAGCCGATAACTGCGACTTTATGCCCGTTGGAGGCGGGCTTTACGGGCGCTTTGTCCGAATGCTTCATGTGCCAATCGGCGACGAAGCGCTCTATTCTGCCGATGCCCACGGGCTCGGTCTTTATGCCGCGCACGCAGTATTTTTCGCACTGCGTCTCCTGCGGGCAGACTCTTCCGCACACGGCGGGAAGCGAGCTGTCGGCGGTTATTATCGAATAGGCCTTTTCAAAATCGCCCTCGGCGACCGCGGCTATGAAATCGGGTATGCGTATGGATACGGGGCAGCCGCCCACGCAGGGACGGTGCTTGCAGTTAAGACATCTTTTCGCTTCCGCGACGGCGTCTTCCTCGGTATAGCCCAGAGCCACCTCGGAAAAGTTCGCGCGGCGGACGTTCGGGTCCTGCACGGGCATTTCGTGTTTTTTGGGAGACATATCAGCCATTTTACTTTACCCCCTTAAGAAGATTGCAGAGCTTTTCGTCGTGAGCGCGCTCTATCGCCTTGTACTGGCCGTTTCTTTCCATAGCTTCGTCAAAGTCGACGAGATGTCCGTCGAAATCGGGACCGTCGACGCAGGCGAATTTCGTCTCGCCGCCGACGGTAAGG
>JAFSVO010000291.1 GCA_017444965.1 Clostridia bacterium
AAAATACGACGTGCCGAACGCGAACGCCGTAAGCCACGGCCCGGCGGTGCGCCCGCCGAGGACGAACCCCTCGACGCTCGTCGCTTTTCTGCGGTAGTAGAAGCCCACGAATATCATGAGCGCGAAGAACAAAACGAGAAATAGTATCTGAATGATCATACTGCTGTCCCTTCCTTTTGACGTACGTAATAATTCAAAAATCATAAAGCGGCCGCGCGCGCCGCGCCTATATCACCGCATTATACACTTAAATAAAAATACATTATAAAGTATAACATATAATTTCGGATTTGCAAGAGCCGAACACGACAATTTTGTCAACTTCGGTCGTTTTTTCTGCGCGTATCTTTATATGCCGGAAAAAGAAAAGATCTCTCTGCAGAGCGTCGGGTAAGAGCATACCGCGGGGTTTGACATCGGCGGCGGAAAGTAGTATCATTAAAAAAGAGAAAGGATGGTTTAAATGAAAGCAAACGTTAAAACACTTTTGGTAATTACGGCGGTCGTTCTGGCATTGCTTGCCGGATGCTCGCGCGCCGAAAAGACGGACGACGTTAACGTCGGCGTCGCGAACCCCTGGACGCAAAGCGACAAACAGGGCGTTTTGGAAGCGACCGGCTTTGAAATGACGCCGCCCGAGGGCGCGGCGGACGTCTCGTACAGCTATATGGAAAAAGACAAGCTTGCCCAGATGACGTATACTCTCGACGGCGCCGAGTGGGTCTATCGCATGCAGCCGGCGGATAAGCTTACGGATATTTCGGGCATGTATTACGAATGGAAAACCGAAAAAGGCGAGGTCGCCGGGCGCGAAGCGGTCTTTCAGGCGTGGACCGACGCGCAGTCCGCAAGTCAGACCGTAGACGGCGCGAAGAGCGTTCAGGTCGTCTGCTGGTACGACGCCGTAACGGGCGTGGCTTATTCGCTTTCCGCGTCGGGCGACGAACTTAACGGAATGGATATAAAGGTTTACGCCGAAAACGTCTATTCCGAGCTTCAGGGCGAGTCCGCCGGTGACGCCGACGCCGAAAAAGCGGAAGAGCTTGAAACCTATTTCCTCGGCGAGCACAGCAGAAAAGAAGACGGCAGTACTCTTACAATAACCGAAAAAGAAGACGGGACCTTTAAAGTGGATATCAGTATCGTCAGGCTTTGCAATCTTGAGGACGGCGAAGGCACGTTTGAAGATCATAAGATGAGCTTTTCCGTTACCGACCCCGCGGGAAACGCGATGGGCGGCGTTATCTACCGCGACAGCGACAACACCCTTACAGTTAAAATAACCGTCAGCTTTTGGGATCTTCTTCCCTCGGGCGAGGTATTAGAAGGCTTCGCGAAATAAAACGCCCCGCCTGTCATAAAGGCAAAACCTTAATAAACCGAAAAGCGGTATAAAGCAAAAATGCTTTATACCGCTTTTAAGCAAAGTTTTTCAGGCGTTGCCTCACGCAAGAGGAGGCGTCAGACGCGCGCGCCTATATCCCACGCGTTTCCGACCTTTTCGCCTATGACGTGATAGGCGTTGTTGAACGGGTCGACGCATATAGGCGCGATTTTGGCGATATCCGGCTTGCCGTCTGTCAGCGCGCTTTCGTCAACGCTTACGTTCACTATCTCGCCGCGCAGTATGCAGGTGTTTTTGTCAAAACTCTTTACCTTACATTCAATACATACGGCAAGCTCGTTTATGACGGGCGCGTTCACAAAACGGCTTTTGGTCGCCGTAAAGCCGGCTTTTTCGAATTTGTCGGGCACGTCGTTGCCGCTCGCTATCCCGACGTAATCGCACGCCGCGGCGTGCGCCGCGTCCGCCATGCTCACGGTAAAAGCGCCCGTCTTCGCGAAATTGAGGCAAGTCTTGTGCTCGGGCGAAAGGCAGACGGAAAGCTCGTTTTCCTCGGTAACGCCGCCCCACGCCGCGTTCATCGCGTTCGGGACGCCGTTTTCGTCGTAAGTGCCGATTATCCATACGGGCTGGGGAAGGGTATAGGGCTTCGCTCCGTAATCTTTTCTGCTCATAGATTTTCCTCCGTTTTATTTATTCAAAGGTGCGCCGCGAAGACGTCGTAGGTCACGGCGTTTTCGCCGTTTTCGTCGGTCACCGTGATAATATAGGACATCGGTCCGTCCTCGCCGTGCTTTATCTCAACTCTGCAGCCGTCGGGAAGGATAAGGCCGTTCGCCTCGTAATACATCTCGTCTTCGTCTATCATTCTGAAAATGTATTTATCCCCGTCGCCGGGGGCGGTAAGTCCTACGGCGCGCTCTTCGTCTTTTGCGACTTTTCCCGCGGTCGCTTTTCCCCAAAGGGTCGTATCGAGGTTTTCCTTCGTCTGCGGAAGTATCCACACGTCGGTGTTCTCAACGCGGTTGATAAACGTGACGGTCCGCACGATCTCGGGCTCTTTTTCGGGTTCGGTCTTTTCCGGCTTGCCCTTTTTGCCGCATCCGAAGAGCATGCATAAGGAAAGGGACAGGGCGATAAGCAGGATCTTTTTCATATAAGTTTACGCCTCCTTTCGGCTTTACGGTACAATTATACTATATTACGCCCGAAAAATCAACGCGCCGCGCGGCGATAAAAAACTCTTGTATTTTCTTTTCGGTTAATGTATAATAACGCTTGACGCCGGTGTGTTGGAACTGGCAGACGAGGCGGACTCAAAATCCGTTGGGCTAATAACCCGTGCGGGTTCGACCCCCGCCACCGGCACCACGAAAGAAATCTGATTTGTCTACCGGACAAATCAGATTTCTTTCAGTTATATTCGCCTTCGGCGAGTTTTATTGCTTCGCAGTTATATTCGACCTTCGGTCAAGTGATATTGCGCTTCGCGCAGTTAAAAGGCGAATATAATATAACTGCCTCGCAGAGGCAATATAACTGTCCCGAAGGGACAATATAACCGCCGTCAAAGACGGCGATATCACTTGAGAAAAAGCAAATCTTATGATATACATTATTCGAGGTGATAACAATGTCTGACAGCGTTCTGCGCGATAAATCAAAAGATTTTGCAAAGCAAATTGTTCTTATTTGCAGAGCAATCAAAGAAAAACAGCACGAATCCGTACTGACTAACCAACTGCTTCGTAGCGGCACGTCGATCGGTGCAAATATCTACGAAGCGCAGTATGCGCAAGGAACAAAAGACTTTATTTCAAAGTTTGAAATATCGCTGAAAGAAGTATATGAAACCGAGTATTGGCTTGAGTTGCTGTTTGAAACCGGATATATGGACAAACAAACCTACAAACCGATACAAAATGATTGCGGCGCGATCAGACGTATGCTTATTTCCTCAATAAAAATCCATGAAAGAAAAGAGCGAATAGCGGAATTGTATCTCGACAAGCCGGGAGTTGAAGAGGAACACGATGAAAAATAAATTACTATTGGCGGTTGCACTGTTCATCGATATTGTTGCAGGCATATGGATCGGATCGCGGTTACTGATTAATAGTCGATTGATCTATCACTTGCCACTGGCTTTGGGGATATTATGCATACTTGCCGTAATATTCGCCATCATTTCATACGTTCTTTACTGTAAAGGAAAAAAAGGCAAATTTTATATCGTAGTTATAGTTTTGACTGTGATTCTCAGTATTCCTGTTGTTTTCTACACAATGATTTTTATTTTAGAGATGTTCGGATTCTACTTTCTGCCGCCGCCTCAGCAATGACAAATTCGGCTTTGCGGAGGCGGTGTGTACTTTTTAGGCGATCTTAGCTCGGTTTTGTACCTTTTAGTGGTTCTTAGACACAAAACAAGACCGCCCTTTCGGGCGGTCTTGTTTTGTGGTGCAATGATATCCGTTCCTGTCGGAACGGGTGATATACCTTCGGTATGATATCCTTTTTGGATTCCTCGCCAAGGGCGAGATATCCAAAAAAGGATGATATACGCCTGCGGCGCATGAAGGAACGGATATTATATCATATTGCGACGAAGGAGCAATATAGCATGCCGCGCTTGCGCGGTATATCATGCGGCGAAGCCGTAT
>JAFSVO010000292.1 GCA_017444965.1 Clostridia bacterium
CGGAGCTTATGCGCTATCGATACCGCGCCGTCGACGAAAAAGTCGCCGCCTTTTATAAGAAGAACAAGTCCTAAAATGAACCAGAGAAAGTATACTGCCATCAAAAGACGTCCTTTCGTTTATGTCAAAATATATTTTAACCCATAAACCTTTTTTACGCAATACCATTATCCGCGCCGAAAGTTAAAAAGAAAACCGTTATACCGTTAAATCCGTGTAAAATCATAAAAACCGAGAGGCGAAAAACTCGCCCCTCGGTTCTTTTTGTTTTATCAGAAATCGTAGCCTATCTGTACCGCCTTGCCTGTTTTTGTGCTTTCGACCGCGGCGAGCGCCAGAGCCACCGTGCAGGTGCCCTCGTAAGCCGTCATGCGAAGCGGCTTGTTTTCGAGGATAAGACGCGCAAACTCCTCTATCTCGGCTTTCGTGTTATGGGATTCGGGTTCTATGTTTATTATTATCGGCGTGGTGAAGGGCTGGCCTTTGTCTTCAAGGTCGGTGCGGTAAAGGGTTATGTGCGAGCTCGTGTTGTCGCATATCACTGTGCCCTTGGAGCCGTAGAAGCAGCTTCTCATGGTGTAATCGCGCTTGACGGCTATAGATACGAAGGTCCTGCCGATAGCGCCGTTCGGGAACTTCATTATGCAGACCGTCGTGTCGTCGGTGGGCCACGTCGTGAGCATTTTCTTATTCGCGTATGCCGTGACCTCCGTCGGGTTGCCGGCTATCCAGCGGATAAGGTCGAGCGCGTGGCAGCCGCCGCCTAAAACGCCGTGGCGCAGGGGATCCTCCCGCCACTTAAAGACCTTTCCGTTGACCGTCTTGCCCGGTATCTTGGAATAGTCGTGGGCGTATTCGGTCTCGGCATAGAATATTTCGCCTATGACGCCCGAATCAACGAGCTCCTTTGCCTTTACGAAGCCGGGCGCGTATCTGCACACCTGCCCTACCATTATGTGTCTGCCCGTGCGCTTTTCGGCGTCGAGCATCTTTTTGCAGTCTTCAAGCGTTAAAGCGAACGGCTTTTCGCAAAGAACGTCTCTTCCGCTCTCAAGGCACGCGACCGTCTGTTCGGCGTGGAAAGGATCGGGGGACGCGACTATAACGGCGTCTATATCGTCGCGTTTAAGCATTTCCTTATAATCCGTGTAAACGCGGCTCTTATCCACCGCGTACATATCCGCCACCGTGTTTATCCGCTCGACGTCGGGGTCGCATATCGCGGCAAGCTCGGTGTTGAAATTGAACAGAATACCTCTTATGTGGCTTTTGCCTATGCCGGCGCCTATTACGGCGATACGAAGCTTTTTATCCATTTTTTCGCCTCTTTACGATTTATCAGAAATTATAGTCTAACTTTACGGCTCCGCCGGTTTTTGTGCTTTCGACGGCGGCGAGCGCCAGAGCCACCGTGCAGGTACCCTCGTAAGCCGTCATGCGAAGCGGCTTTCCGGAAAGGATAAGATCGGCGAACTCTTCTATCTCGCCTTTGGTATTGTGAGATATGGGCTCTATATTTATTATTATCGGAGTGGTGAAGGGCTGGCCTTTATCTTCAAGGTCGGTGCGGTAAAGGGTGATGTAAGAGCTTGTGTTGTCGCAGATTATTGTGCCCTTGGAGCCGTAGAAGCAGCTTCTCATCGTGTAGTCGCGCTTGACGGCTATAGATACGAAGGTCCTGCCGATAGCGCCGTTCGGGAACTTCATTATGCAGACCGTCGTGTCGTCGGTGGGCCACGTCGTGAGCATTTTCTTATTCGCGTTTGCCGTGACCTCGGTCGGGTTGCCGTCTATCCAGCGGATAAGGTCGAGCGCGTGGCAGCCGCCGCCTA
>JAFSVO010000293.1 GCA_017444965.1 Clostridia bacterium
ATAAGCAACGTTGCCGCTTTCTATAACGGAAAGCGCCTTGATAAGAAGTTTCCCGCCTTCTTCGGCAAGTTTATCGTGAAGCTTGTCAAACGAGTCGGTATCTTCTATAGAAACCGAGCATTTTAACATTACGTCTCCCGTATCAAGCCCTTCGTCCATTTTCATAATGGATACGCCCGTTTCCGTTTCGCAGTTAAGTATTGCGGCGTTGATAGGGCTCGCTCCTCTGTATTTCGGCAAAAGCGACGCGTGCACGTTTATGCAGCCGTATTTGGGAAGGGAAAGAACAGACGGCGGCAGGATCTTACCGTATGCCGCGACGACGATGATATCGAAGTCAAGCTCTTTAAGAACGTTCAGCCATTTTTCGTTTTTTATGGAAACAGGCTGGTAAACGGGTATTCCGTACTGCTCCGCGCATAATTTGACCGGCGGCGGAACAAGCTTCATATTTCTGTTTTTAGGAGCGTCTTTTCTTGTAAAAACGGCAACGACTTTATGGTCGCTGTTTATAAGCGCTTTAAGAGCAGTTACCGCAAACTCGGGCGTTCCCATAAAAACTACGCGCATCGTTTACTCCTTTTCCGGGTCTATATATCGCTCTACGAGTTCTCTGAACAAATGACCGCTCAAATGGTCAATTTCATGACAGAAAGCCCGCGCAGTAAACCCCTCGGCTTCCCTTGTAAAAGGTTTTCCGAATCTGTCCAACGCTTCGACTCTGACCTTTAAAGGTCTTGTTACCTCGCCGTATACGCCGGGAATGCTCAGGCACCCTTCGGCGCCGGTCTGCTCCCCTTCCTGCCATACTATCTTCGGGTTTATTATTTCCAAATATGATCCGTCTTCAGTCATTACTAAAGCAAGCGCTCTTAAAACACCTACCTGCGGCGCGGCAAGACCCGCTCCGTCAGCCGCTTTAAGAGTTTCGTGCATATCGTCAAGAAGCTGCCAAAGTCTTTCGTTAAAATCTGTGACCTGACGGCACGCCTTATTTAATACCGGATCTCCTTCTTTTACGATGTTGCGAATAGCCATGGCAATCACCCCGTATGCTTACGAATAATTGTTGACGTCTGCCGTAACCGTACAGCGTCTGCTGAAAGAAGTAGAAGAAAATGATGAAAGAACAGAAGCAATAAAAGCTCTGGTCGACGCGTCGTTTTTTCCTCTGAAAGAAACGTTGAATCTGTATTTACCGTTAAGTTTTGAAAGAACAGAAGGAATAGGCCCCAAAACGCTTTTGTCAATATTCATGTTTTTAAAGCCCTTAACTACGGCAGCGCTTAAAGACAAAGCCGCTCTTAAAGCATAGTCCTCGGATTCGCCCGAAACGGTAAAAGTAAATATATCACAAAAAGGGGGAACGTTTAAAGCTTGTCTGGTTTTTATCTCACTCTCGTAAAAACTGTCGTAATCCTGATTTGCGGCGCAAACTATGACCGGGTTATTCGGGGAATAAGTCTGGATCACCGCTCTTCCCTGCTTACATCTTCTTCCGGCCCTTCCGATGACCTGAGTTATAAGAGAGAACGCGCGTTCCTGCGCACGGTAATCACCGCTTGTCAAAAAGCCGTCGCAATCAATGACGCCGACTAAAGTCACGTTTTCAAAATCAAGGCCTTTCGCCACCATTTGCGTGCCGAGCAGAATATCCGCGACGCCCGCTCCGAATTCATCAAGTAATTTTTCGTGTGTCGTTCTTCCCGTAACGGTATCGGCGTCCATTCTTATGACCTTTGCTTCCGGAAAGAGAGAATTCAGTTCTTCTTCCACCTTTTGAGTCCCGACGCCTTCGTATTTCAAATGAACGGATCCGCAGTCGGGGCATATGGAAAACGCCGGAACGGAATACCCGCAATGGTGGCACAAAAGCCTTTGGCTTTTCGAATGGAAAACCAGAGAAACGTTACAGTTTTTGCAGACGGGAGTATTGCCGCAATCCACGCAAACTACGCGGTTAGATGCGCCTCTTCTGTTAAGAAAAAGAATGGTTTTTTCGCGATTTTCAAGGTTTGTTCTTATTTCTTTTGCAAGCTCGTTTCCTATGCACGACGGCTCGCCTTCGACTATTTTCCCCCGCATATCCGAAATTACCGTTATCGGAAGTGGTACGGAATTAAAACGCTTGTCAAGTCTTACGAGCGTCAGTTTGCCCGTTTCGGCTGAGTATCTTGTTGATACCGAAGGAGTTGCGGAGCCTAAAACGACGAGACAATTATGCTTTACCGCGCGGTATTTCGCGACTTCGTCTGCGCTGTATCTCGGCGCGTTTTCGGATTTATATGTGTATTCCTGTTCCTCGTCGATAATAATAACGCCAATATTTTTCAGCGGTGCAAACACTGCCGTCCTCGTTCCTATGGCGATATGGGCGTCGCCGTTTTTCATTCTTTTATACTCGTCGTACCGCTGCGCTGGCGTAAGTCCGCTGTGAATGATAGCGACTTCATCGCCGAAATAAGAGTAAAAGCGCCTTACGGTTTGAGGCGTCAAAGCTATTTCGGGTACAAGAAGTATCGCGCTTTTTCCTTTTTGGATAAGCTCTTTTATTATCTTGATATATATCTCGGTTTTACCGCTGCCGGTCAC
>JAFSVO010000024.1 GCA_017444965.1 Clostridia bacterium
GCGGCGGACGGGCTCAAAGCGCGCGTCCGTCGGTATGAGCGTGCCGCCCTGGGTCGAAAGCGATAGGGCGGCGACCTCTTCGCCGTGCCCCTCGCATACTTTTTTCGAGGTCTCGCACACGGCATCCCAAAGGTCGTTCGCGTCCTGCTCGCGCGCGTTCGCCGACGGCTCAAAAGCGGGGTACGCCTTATACGCGCTTTTCATATGCGCGCCGTCTTCCGAAAACAGTATGGATTTCGTGCCCGTCGTGCCGACGTCTATGCCGAGCAGATAACGCATAAAAACGCTCCTTCCGCCGTGATTTTACGCGCGCGGGATCATTGACTTTTAAAAGCCGGTTTCCGCCCGCGGGTCTTTAAATGCCGATCAAGAGTCAGTCGTTTTCAAGCTTGCGCTTTTCGTTTTCCGAAAAGTCCTTCCAGCGCTTCTGAAGCGCCTCGTAATACTGATAGGGTATATCGGGCGTGCCGTTGTGGTGTGTCGGCCAGAGCATGTCCCCCGCGACGGCGGGGTCGGTGCACCCGGTGTAATCCTTCCACTTTTCGCGCGCCGCCTTGTCGCGCATATCGGGTATCTCGACCGGCACGCCGCCCTTTAGCAGAGAAATATAGGCGAACATACCGGGCAGGAACATGTCGAACGCCTCGTAAATATCTATTATATCGGCGTTTTTATTTCCCTTGAGATAATCTATAAGATTGTCAAGCACGTAAAAATCCGCGCCGTCGTGCCCGGCGTTTTTTGCGCCCTCGTTCATCTTGGGAAGATAGGTCACGACGTTGTCCTCGTTTACGTTCTCATCTTCGTAAATGTTGGTGAAAATACGCGCGCCGTTGCCGTACTGGGTGTTGAAGCGCGCCGACTCCATCGTTCCCTTTTCGCCGTGCATGCACCACCACAGGGAGTAATGGGGCAGCGAGCCGTGCACGCTGTGAACTATCGAGCCGTTTTCAAGCGTCACCATCTCTACGCCGGCAAGACCCGCGCGCTTGCCGCGGCGCATGGTCTTTTCGGTGCAGGGGAGCTCAAAGCCCGTGACCGACACGGGACGAAGCCCGGTGGCGTGGATGATGGGCCCGAGCGAGTGGGTGCAGTAAAAGGTCGAATACATACGGGTGCGCCAGTGGTCGGGGTCGCCGTAATTGTATCTGTAAGAGTCGCAGTTGTCGTGTATGTATTCGCATTCGCCGTAAAGGAACTCGCCTATTTTGCCCTCGCGGTAAAGCTTTTTCATCTCGCGGGTAGATCCGTTGTAACAGGCGTTCTCGGCTAAAACGTAGGTCTTTCCGCTCTTTTCGGCGGCGTTCACAAGCTCGACCGCCTCTTTCATGGTCTGGCAGGGCTCAAGTTCGGAAATAACGTGCATCCCCGCGTTTAAACAGCGTATCGCGAAGGGCGCGTGCTCGGTCGCGTAGTTCGCGAGCACGACTATGTCCATATCGTGCTTTATAAACTCGTCAAAGGTCGTGTAATAGGTTATCTTGTCGTTTTTAAGGCGAAGCTTCGCCTTTTCTATCTGATCGCCGAGCTTGTCGCAGATGGCGACCAGCTCGACGTCCTCGGAAAAGCGCGTCGCCTGCGCGTAAGCGATACCTCTGTAAATGCCGAATACGCCGAGTCTGAACTTTTTCATGATTTCCTCCCGCAATTTATCCTTTTTTCGCTTATAAAGCAAGTATATCAAAGATAACATCTTATGATAATAGAAAAAAGTCATCAAAATATGGAAAAAATACAGATTTTCGTTGACATCAAAACCCGGGCTTTGTTATTATTTAAGCATAAGGACGGGAAAGGAGGCGGCGCGCTTTGAACGAAAGCATATGCACTTTTATCACGACGCCCAAGCCGGACGATACGCTGACGTTCATAAACTTTGTCTATGAAACCGAGTTCCATAAGCTTAAAATGCCTCTTTTCCGTTCTACCTACGGCATGTATCTCGTCACCTCGGGAGAGGGCGTTTACAATCTTTGGAGCCGCGACCGCAAGCTTTCCGAGGGCAGTCTTTTCTTCATGTTCCCGGGCTATACCTTCAAGCTTTCGGGGAGCGAAGACTTCAGGTATATGTATATAACCTTTATCGGCACCCGCGTCGCCCGTCTTTTCGAGCGCGCCGGGATAACGCCGAAAAACGCCGTTTTCGACGGGCTGGAGGAGCTTTCCGATTACTGGATGAGCGAGCTTTTGAGCATAAGCGACAGCAACGCCGACGTCGTGGCGGAAAGCGTTTTTACGCGCACGCTGGCGCGGATAATTGCGGCGGCGGGCGACGGGGGCGGCGAAAAGAGCCGCCGCGAC
>JAFSVO010000294.1 GCA_017444965.1 Clostridia bacterium
GACAGAATTGGAATACAGCAATCTTTTCAGACAGATGGATCCGTTACAGGATCCTCCCGACAAAAGCAACTGCGTTCCTTACACCGAGTATATTCCGCCTGAAAAATGGTTAACTCCGCTTTTCAAAATGCATAATAACAGTATGCGGCAGGAAAACACCGTCGATGCAGATCGTCTTGATTCGTTGATAAGCGAGCTGAAGACTTCGCCTGAAGCGACGCCTGAAAATAACGGCGAAAATAAAGATACAATAATTTATCACGGCGGCGTCAAGATCCTCGGCGAACTGTATCATACGTACGTTGCCGCCGACTACGATAACTGCATTTATCTTATTGATAAACACGCGGCGCATGAAAAAATGATATATAACAAATTGCTTTCAAACAGACCCGAAATGATGTCTCAATACTTGTTAAAGCCGCGTTCCGCTTCTCTTTCGGGCGTTGAAAAGGAAGCTTTGCTGTCCTCTCCCGAATTTGTCAGTAAAACCGGTTTTGAAGTGTCTGACGCCGGAGGGCTCGGAATATTGGTCAGAGCCATTCCGGAATATATTTCCGAAGAAGAGATAGACTCGACGCTGTCGGAGATAGCCCAAAGGATAACTGATAACAAATCGGCTGAAACAGATAAGCTTGATTCAATATTTAAAAGCATTGCATGTAAAAGCGCGGTTAAAGCAGGAATGAAGAACGACCCTGCGGAGTACCGCAAGCTCGTTATCGCGACTATCACGCAGGACGGTATGCAAACCTGTCCTCACGGCAGACCTACTTACATAAAATTTGACGAGTCTGTCCTTGAAAAACTCTTCAAGAGGACTGTTTGAATATGAAACCTGTTGTTATTTGCGGCCCTACTGCCTCCGGAAAAACAAAGCTCGCAATAGAACTTGCGCTTCTTTATAACGGAGAGATCATTTCCGCCGATTCAATGCAGATATACAAGGGAATGGACGTAGGAACCTCAAAGGCTACGCTCTTAGAGCAGTCTAAAGTAAAGCATTACATGATCGACGTTGCGGAACCTGGCGATGAATTCTCCGCGGCGCTTTATTCCGAAATGGCGGCGAAATGCGTTTCGGAAATTGAATCTAAAGGTAAAACGCCTTTCATATGCGGAGGAACGGGGCTGTATATTAACGCGCTTATATCGGGCGCTTCCTTTCCCGCAAAGCCCGAAGATCCGTCTATACGCTCGGATCTGATGAAAAAAGTCGCATCCTCGGGCGTCGGTCCCTTGCTATCGGAACTTGAGAGAGTCGATCCCGACAGCGCGAAACGGCTGCATCCCGCCGATATAAAACGAATCGTCAGAGCGCTTGAAGTATACTATGCTTCCGGAAAGACCGTCACACAGCTGAATGAAGAAAGTAGATCCGTAAAGCCGAGATACGATCCCGTGTTTATCGGGATCATGCCCGCGTCGAGAGAGATACTTTACGACAGGATCAACGAAAGGGTAGATCAAATGATCCGGGACGGTTTGGTAACCGAAGTGGAGTCTTTGTATAAAAGCGGAAAGCTGAAAGGGACTGCAGCCCAGGCAATCGGGTATAAAGAGCTTTTGGATCATATCAAAGGCGCCGAAGACCTCTCGAGCGCTGTTGAAACCATAAAGAGAAAGACGAGGAATTACGCAAAAAGACAACTTACATGGTTCAGGGCTGATAAAAGGATCAATTTTATTGAGTATGATAAAGGCGACGATTTTGACTCTATACTTCGAAAAGCGACATTATTTTTATCCGATCGCGTGTAAAATGATAAAAGAATCTTAAACGAAAGGGGATTTTTTTATCATGGAAAACAGGACAAGCTTACAGGATTCATTTTTAAATGAGGTAAGGCGCGAAAAAATACCCGTCACGGTTTACCTGACGAATGGCTTTCAGCAAAGAGGTACGGTTTTCTCTTTTGACGAGTATACCGTTCTTCTTTGGTTTGAAGGAAAACAGTATCTGATTTATAAACACGCTATTTCCACCATTCTTCCTCAAAGGAGCGTACCGGCGCAGCAATAAAGGAGATAAGATGAAAAAACGATCGAATTATTTCAAAATAGCGCTATCGGTATTTGCCGTTGTATTTTTGCTGTTTTTGATAATAAAGACTACCAAAAGCTTTGATGATAAGCTTTCGGTCATTGACGCGACGTTAGTTACGGTTGAGGACAAGCTAACGACTGACGCCGTATTCATCAGATCGGAATCTCTTTTGAAAGGCAAGAGCGGAGACGCGGAATATCTCGTGCATAACGGCGAAAAGGTTTCCGCAGATCAGAGCGTTTGCATTTTCTTCGATTCCCCGTCGGCTATGCAGACGTACGCAAAACTGTCCGAAGTCAACAACAGTATCAGCGCTTTGAAATATACCGATTCGATCGTCTCGGGAGCAAACGATACCGCTAAACTTGACAGGATAATATACGAGCAGCTCAAAGAACTTGACGTAAATTGCGACTATTCCTCCGCACAAAAAACCGATAAATCTTTTTATACTTTAACAGAGCTTGTTTCCGCAAGAAACGAAGGCTCTTACAACAGCCTTGAAACTAACAAAAAGATATCTTTGCTTGAAAACGAGGCCGCAAAATACAAGACACAGTTATCTGGAACAAGCAACGTTGTAAGGGCCGCAAAATCGGGTTACTTTATGGTAAACTCGGACGGTTTTGAAAACGTTTTTTCACCCGCATGCATCAAAACTCTTGATCCCGCGGATCTGGAAAACAGAAAGAATTCGAAAGAAACCGTCGCTTCCGAAGTTGTCGGTACTCTGATCGATGATTTTAACTGGTATTTTGCGATCGAAACAAACAAAGAACAAGCGGCGTTCCTTACAAGGAAAATGGAAACCGGAGCGCAGTTAAAAGTATACTTTCCCGGCGTTTCAACCGATCCTATAGATGCATACGTTTACAAAATCAACAGAGGAACGGGCGACAGATCCGTCGTGGTTTTCAGGTGCGGCGTTATGTCGGCTGAATTTTTAAGCCCTCGGTTTGAAACCGCCGAGATAGTTCTTTCAACGGTATCGGGGATCAAAATACCCCGCGAAGCGCTTCATCAGAAAGACGGCTTATGGGGCGTATACTGCATAGACGGACCGGAAAACAAGTTTAAACCCGCAAGAATACTCTATCAGACCGAAGGGTACTATCTTCTTGAAATGGCAGAGTCTTCGTCGAAAGGCTTGTTTATCTACGATAAGATCATTACGTCGTCCGGCGGGATCCGGTGATTTTTGTTAGTGAAAACATATTGACATATTTATTAAAAAATAAGATAATATATATAATATTTGATTTAAAGAAAGGAGCTTTTTCATGGGGTTTTTAGACGGTATTAAGAAATTGGCGCGAGCCGGGGAAGACGATCTTGAAGAAGAGATCTATGAAGAGCCTTCGTCTGTAAGAAGAGTCAGGCAGGAACCGTTGGAAGAGGGCGTCTCTGTACCTGAGTTCAAAAGGAATAACAAGGTTGTTAATATTAACGCGACGACGCAGCTCGCCGTTGTTCTTGTCAAGCCCGAAAAGTTTGAAAACGCTGCGGAAATAGCCGATCATCTCCGTGAAAGGCGTACTGTCGTTCTTAATCTTGAACAGACAAATAAATACGTCGCAAAACGCCTTGTTGACTTTTTGAGCGTCGTGACGTACGCGCAGTACGGAAAGATCAAAAAGGTTGCGAACAGCACATATATCATCACACCTTATAACGTCGATATAATGGGCGACCTTATTGACGAGCTTGAAAACAGCGGCCTTTACATCTGATCATGCTCCAAAAACTCCTGCTTCTGGTAAGACTTGTTTTAAGAGCTTATCAGATCGTAATGATCGTGTCTGCGGTTTTATCGTGGATACCCGATCTGCGTCAAAGCAAAATTAAGTATTTTTGCGACTCGCTTACAGAGCCTGTCCTCAGACCCGTAAGATCCCTTCTTAACCGTATAGGCGGGCTTGGCTCTCTTCCGATCGATATATCTTTTTTGCTCGTGTATATTCTTCTTGCAGTAATTATAAATATTATTTAAATTGGGGGAAAAAGTATGCTTACGCCTCAGGAAATACAGGATACAAAATTTGAAAAAGCTGTTTTCGGCGGATATGATATGGCTCAGATCGACAAGTTTTTAGACGAGCTTTTAGTCGATTACACTCTTCTTTATAAAGAAAACGCCGCGTTAAAAGGGAAGATGCGCGTCCTTGTCGATAAGATCGACGAATACCGCGCCGTAGACGAAGAAATGCGAAAAGCTCTTTATACCGCTCAGATAACCGCGAAAGAGATCAAGGAAAAAGCGGAAGCCGAAGCAAGGCAAAAGATAGCGGACGCCGAAGCGGAAGCAAAAAAACGCGGCGAAAACGTAGAAGCTGAGCTTTACGCAAACGCTCTTCGCCTTAAAGAACTTAGAAATACCTGCATCAGATACGCGCAAAGCGCGACAGATGTGCTTAATAAAGCGATAAGCGACGTCTCTGTACTTGAAAACAAAGATATCGACGAATACTTAAAACAGGCTTTTGCAGAGATGTCAAGATCCGATCCTTCCAAGAATTTCGAGATAGATCTGCCGGATGACGTTAAGCCCGAACAGGACGTAAAGGAAGTTGACGAGCCTACAAAAGATATAGAAATCGAAGAAACGGATATTAAAGATACAGCAGATACCGAAACCGTAAGTGATTACGTCATTAATACCGAAATATCGGATAACGAAACCGCATCCGCAAGCGAAGACGCGTCGGCGCCTAAGCTTAAGTTTGATTTCAGCGATTTAAAATTCGGCAAAGATTACGATAATCAAGACTGACCGTAGGGAGATAAAGAATTATGCCTCAGGACTACAACAATACTCTTAATTTACCCAAAACCGCCTTTGCGATGCGCGCTTCCTTGCCGCAGCGCGAGCCCGAATTTCTAAAGGGCTGGCAGGAGAAAAACGTTTACAAAGCTATGCTTGAGAAAAACGCGGGGAAGCCCAAGTTCGTTCTTCATGACGGCCCTCCGTTCTCAAACGGCAATATACACATGGGTACCGCGCTTAATAAAGTGCTTAAAGACTTTATCAACAGATACAAGGCGATGAGCGGTTATCTTACGCCATACGTTCCGGGGTGGGATAATCACGGTATGCCTATTGAAAGCGCGATAATAAAGAAAAACACACTCGACAGGAAAAATATGTCTATTCCCGAGTTCAGAAAAGCCTGCCATGAGTTTGCAGAAAACTTTGTGAACATTCAGATGGGCCAGTTCAAAAGGCTCGGCGTTATTGCCGACTGGGATCATCCGTATTTGACCATGTCTCCCGGCTTTGAGGCTGAAGAAGTCAAAGTCTTCGGAGAAATGTATAAGAAAGGCTACATATACAAGGGCTTAAAGCCGGTTTACTGGTGTCCGCACGACGAAACGGCGCTGGCAGAAGCCGAGATCGAATATAAGGACGAGCCCTGCGCTTCTATTTACGTAAAATTCCGCGTTAAAGACGACAAAGGCAAACTTTCAAAGTATGGCGAC
>JAFSVO010000295.1 GCA_017444965.1 Clostridia bacterium
GGCATAAAGATAGACGGCAAAACCTATATTTTCTCTTTAAGCGACAAAAACAACGCGCAGGACCAGCAGGCGCGCAACACCAAAATAGACGGAAACGTCATTTCCGACGGTATGGTGATATCGTATAACGGCACGCCGCGCGCCGTAAAGGACCCCGCGCAGAATCTTTCAAAGTATTCTTACGGCAGCAGCGGCGCGACTCCGGTCGCGATGCTTGAGCCGGGCAAGGAATACAAAATGGACGTCTACTTCTATTTAGAGGGCTGCGACCCCGACTGCTCGGACAGCATAAGCTTCAGCGAGGCGGATCTGCATCTCGCCTTCTTCGGCGTTTTGAGTTGAGGTGCCTATGGACGATAGAAAAGGAAAAATAGGGAAGCTGAGCGCGAAAAACCGCCTGCTCACGACCCTGCTCATAGCCCTTCTCGCGCTTTCGGGCATCACCGCGGCGACCGTCGCGTGGTTCTCGATAGCCGACAGAGGCATGGTATACAGTATGGAGCTCGACATAACGTCGGGTCCTTCGCTGCGCATAGACGTAAACCCCCACGCTGAGTTTGAGGATTACCTTCCCACGCTGTCCTTCTACGAAATAGCCGACCGCGTGCTGATAGACGAGGGGTACGACATGAAGGTCACCCCTTTAAAGCCGGTCACCACCTCCGACTGCGAGGTCTTCCGCTTAAGGTCGGGCGCGGTAGAGCCTAAGTCTTCCGGCGCGTACTGGGAGTTCACCCTTCATTTCATGGGCTCGGCGGACCAGATAGTCCATCTCACGATGAACGACTCAAAGGACGGGAACGACGGCACGCTTGTCTATTCGTCCAAGGAACGCCTGCCCGAAAGCATGCGCATAAGCTTCACGGCTGACGGCAAAACGGTAATTTACGACCCGGGCGCAGGCGATTTCGCGACGGTCGACGGAGAGATAAAGACCTTCGGTATCGAGCGCACGGACGACGCGGTTTATAACGACAATTCCATACTGTTCCCGCTCGTAGGGTACGTCGACAAGCCGGTAACAGTCCGCGTCTGGATGGAGGGTACCGACCCCGCCTGCACCGACGAGCTGAGAGGCGTCGATTTCGCCATAAGGCTCAGGTTTGAGGGCACCGACGAGAACGGCAACCGCCTGATCAAAGGTTAAGCCGCGGGCATAAACGGGCGCGCCTTTCGGCAGATAATAAAAAAATACTTGCAATTGTTTATTTATATGGTATATAATGAAAATAGCATCTTATTCCCATTAGTATGACCGTTTGACAAATTCGTCAAATGCCGCGTGCTTTCGGGGGTACGGTGCCGCTTGCGCCGATTGACTTCGCGCACCTTTTTGCCGAACGGCAAGGGCTTTGAAGTTACGGCCGCCTCATATTAAAGCTGCGGCGCGGGCATTCTGTAAAAGATCGTGAGGATTTTTTATGAACAAGGCTAAAAAGGCATTGACCATCGTTGTGTCTGTCATCTTATGGATAGTTATCCTGCTGGCGGCGCTTTTCGCGTTCACGACGCTTGCAACGAAAGACGCCACGCGCCCGGCGAACGTCGCGGGCTTTACGCCTATGTCCGTTCAGACAGACTCGATGAAGCCGACCTTTAACGCGGGCGACCTTATAATAGTCAGAAGGTGCGACACCGACGCGCTTCAAGTCGGCGACATAGTCACTTTCCATACCATAATAGGCAACGATTACGCTCTCAACACCCACAGGATAAAAGAGATAACCGAGGAAAACGGCGTCCGCAATTTCGTTACCATGGGTGACAACAACGTTGGCGAAGATATAAGAAGAATAACCGGCTCCGACATCGTCGGTAAATACTCCTTCCGCATCCCCAAGATGGGCAAGGTAATAGACTTCCTGTCAAAGCCGTTGGGCTTCCTTCTCATCATCGTTCTTCCGATGGTCGCCTTCTTCATCTATCAGGTCTATCATCTGATAGTCGTAGGCATCAAGCTTAAGAAAGCGGTCGCGGCTGAAAACGCGGAGGCGGCGAATACAGACGCGCAGAACGCCCGCGCCGAGGCTGAGAAAGCCAAACGCGAGGCGGAGGAAGCGCTTGCCGAGGCAAAGCGCCTCAAGGAAGAAGCCGAAAGGCTCAAAGCCGAGGCGGGGAACAAGCCCGAATAAAACCGGCTTTTCCCGTAAATACCGGAAAAAGATGTAGGAAGCACGGGGCGGCAAACGCATTGCCGCTTCGCGGTTGCCTGCATTTTTCTATGAACAGAGCACAACGAAAGGACTTTAAAATATGAACGATTTTCTCAAGTTCGCGTACGAAATGATATCCCGCGTGGTGTACAATCTTACCTATTGGATAGTCGCCATAGTTAACGGGTTTATTAGGTTTTTCATCACCGGCTGGAGCGAATACGTAGCTATTTTCAAGTCCTATTTCGGCTACCTCAATTTCCCCGCGAAGATACTCGCCATCCTCCTCTGCATGATACTTATCGCCATACCCGTAGGGCTTTTGTACCTGCTTATAAGGCGCATCATAGTAAATCTCCGCTTAAAGTTCTCGAAAGACGACAACGCGGTGCTTTATAAGGAAATAGGCAGACTTAACCGCCAGGTCCTCGACCTTATGGAAGAAAAGAACAAGATACTCGCCTTAAAGGTCAACGCGGTCCGCGGCGGCGCGGCGGTGCCCGCGTACGAGGCGCCCTCCGCGCTTCTTGACGAGAGCGGCGCACCCGTCGGCAAGACAGGCGTGCTCGAGGGCGCGGCGGATGAGAGTATGCCTCCCTTACCCGGCGGCGGCTACATGATCGCGGGCGGTTACGCCGTTCCCGTGGCTGTCGCGGGCGCGGGCGGCGTTGTCGATCCGTTGGCTGAGGGCGTGCCCGTCGGCGGCGGCGCGGCGGCGTTCGGCACGGTCGGCACCGCTAAGGTCGGTGAAGACGCTATTACGGCGGCGGCTGCGGCTGCTGTCGCGGCGGCTTCCGAGATCGCGGGCGGCGGCGGATTCGGCGGTGGCGGCGGCGGAAGCTCCGGCGCCGACAAGGGCGATATAAACCGCTTCCCCAAGCTTTCCATGGTCGACGCGAGATATCTCGATTACGACCCGCCTCTCTTTGACGACGAGATATCGCTTAATGATTTTGTCGAAAACTTCCGCCGTTACGCTTCAAGCCAGATGAAGCTTTACTACACCTCCGAAATAGTCAGGCGTTTCGTCGCCGGTATGGCGGCGTCCCGTCTTCTCATACTCGAGGGTATATCCGGTACCGGTAAAACGTCCCTTCCTTACGCGTTCAGCCGCTACCTCTGCAATCCCTCGACCATCGTTTCGGTTCAGCCCTCTTACCGCGACCGTACCGAGTTACTCGGCTACTTCAACGAGTTCTCCAAAAGATTTAACGAAACGGAGTTTTTACGCGCCCTTTACGAGGCGAACTACAGGCAGGACCCCTGCTTTATAGTCCTCGACGAAATGAACCTTGCGCGTATCGAGTATTACTTCGCCGAAATGCTGTCCGTCCTTGAAATGCCCTCGCACGACGAGTGGATAATCGACCTCGTCCCGACGGCGTGGCCGGGCGACCCCTTAAAGCTTGACGGCGGCAAGATACACGTGCCCGACAATCTGTGGTTTATCGGCACGGCGAACAACGACGACTCTACCTTTACCATAACCGATAAGGTCTACGACCGCGCCATCCCGATAGAGATAAATCAGAGGGCGACGCCGATAGACTGCCCCCCGCAGTCGAGCTGCTGCATAAGGGCTGAGCGCCTGCAGGAGCTGTTCGAGCAGGCGAAGGAAGACCACCCGATAAGCGACTCTACGCTCGCGAAAATGATAAAGCTTGACGAATACCTGCAGACAAGGTTCAAGCTGGCGTTCGGCAACCGTATCACCAAGCAGATGCACGACTTCGTGCCGGTCTACGTCGCCTGCGGCGGCACCGAGCTTGACGGTATGGACTACATACTCGCGAGAAAGGTCTTAAAGAAGTTCGAAAGCCTTAACATAAGCTTTGTCCGCGACGAGATAAAGGGACTTATCGCGTATATAGAGAAAGTATTCGGAAAATCGAATATGCAGGACAGCAAGAGCTACCTCGAGAGGATACAGAACCTGTACTGATACGGATGAACGGAGGGAACGCGCGTGGCTTCCATCAACGATCTATACTTAAAATACGTAAACAAGGTAGGGCGGTCGCTTGAAAACGACCGCTATTTCCGCTATTTGTTTGAAATTATCCAGGCGGGAAAAAACGAGATAACCCAGAACAGCCGCATACTTCACAAGGTAGTCGACGAGGAATGGCTCACGACAATTGAAGAGGCGCTTCCGTCGATAGCCAAGATAATCGAAAAGCCGCGCCGTTTCGTCGAAACGCACGAAGAGATAGTCCCCGTCGACCTCGCGCGCAGGATAACCGCCGACAGCGTGCGCCACTTAAGCATGAACACCCAGTACATATCCGCGGGGTCGGACCCCGAAGACGTGCACCCGACGCATATTCTGACAGTCACCAACGAAGACAGCTACAACCTTTACGAAAACCGCTTTATATATTACCTTATCCAGCGTCTTGTCGTATTCATAGACAAGCGCACAGACGTCATCTTCTGGTCGACGGGCGACGAAACGAAGAACACGCTCGTTATAGACAGCCATATAGACGACGCCTACGAGCAGATAGAATACAAGCTTGAAATGTCGATAAAGAACCTTCAGAGCGTGGCTGAAAACGACAGCGACAATATGCAGGTCTTTATGCGTATCGACCGCGTCCGCCGCCTTGTAATGGCGCTGCGCGACAGCGCCTTCTGCGACATAATGAAGGGCTGCTCGACCGTTCGTTCGCCCATACAGCGTACGAACTTACTTATGAAGGACCCGCACTACCGCAAGTGCTATCAGCTGTGGGGCTTCCTCGAAAGGTACGACAGCATAGGCTATACTATTGAAGAGCGCGACACGGCAATGCAGTTCGACGAGGAATATCTTATACAGATGTATACGAACCTCATTACGAACTACACCGTTTTCAAGAGCCTTTTAGAAGACCCGCGCAAGCTTGAAGAGGTCGCCGAAAAAGTCCGCAAGCCCTTAAAGCCCAAGTTTGTAAAGAAGATAGTCGAAGAGCCGGCCCCTAGCCCCGATATAGAAGAGGTCGAGGTGCGCCGCGTATTCGTCGAAGAGGTAACTCAGGCGCAGATAGACGCCGAAAACGCCTTAGCCGAAAAGACCGGAGAGCTGACGGCGCTGCAGGCGGATTACGAGAGCTTAGAGGCCGAGCACCGCGAGGCGGTCGAGCGTATGCAGGAGCTTGCGCA
>JAFSVO010000296.1 GCA_017444965.1 Clostridia bacterium
ATCTGCGTGCGCATCTCCTGTATGGTCTGCCCCGCGGCTATCATGGTCATGGCGGGGGTCATGAACGCCGTCAAAAACGCCTGAAACGCCGTCACCATACCGAGCGTAAACTCGCCCAGCATGCAGAGGCGGACGCCCATCACGAGCACGAGCGCGTTCGCGGCCGTCGTAACGAACGCCGGTATCATCCCGAGATATTGGTCGAGCACGGTAAAGCGCGCGGTCTGCTTGTTGACCGACGCCTGGTAATCCGCCCAGCGCTGAAAATAGCCGTTTTCGGCGCCGCTCGCCTTGATAGTCTCTATCATCTGTATGCCGGAGACGGTCGCGGCGGCGAGCTTGCCCGAATCCCTCGCCTGGACGCGGGTTATATTAACGCGCTTTTCCGATATAAGGCGGCTCATAAAGATATTCACCGCTATGCTCAGAACGCCTATAAGCGTAAGGAGCGGGCTGTAGCTGAGCATTACCGCGAGGTAGAAGATTATCATAACAAGGCTTATGGCGAGAGGGGTCAGCGTATTTACGAGCGTCGCGGCTATGGTCCCGTTCGTTCTGTGCCGCGTCTGAACGTCGCCCGCGAGGCGCTGTGAAAAGAACTCCATAGGCATGTGCAGAACTTTCCAGAGGAAGGTGCTGCTGCCCATGACCGCCATTTTGCCGTTTATTTTCAAAGAATAGACCGCCGTAAGCGCCGCGACGAATATATGCAGTACGCTGACCGCCGCCGCGAGCGCGATAAAGGGAGTAAGAAGCTCTTTATTCTCACCCGTCAGAAGTCGGTCGACGAGGAAGCGGGAGAATGCGGGGTCGACTACCGTGAAGATATAGCCCGCGGCGCTTGTCAGCGTCATGAACGCCACGGCGCCGCCCGCCCCGACAAGGCGCTTTTTTGCGAACGCCGCGGTGCTTTTCCGCCTGCCCGAGGGCACGAAATCAGGAGACGGCGCGAAGGTAAGGCATATTCCCGTAAACGCCTTGTCAAACTCGTCCATCGGGACCCTTACGCTGCCGCGCGCGGGGTCGTTTAAGTAAGCGTACTTTCCGCGGAAGCCGCAGAGCACGACGAAGTGATTAAAATTCCAATGTATTATACAGGGAAAGGCGCCGCTTTTCTTAAGGGCGTCAATGCTCGCCTTAAAGCCCTTGGCTGAAAGCCCGTATCTGCGGGCGGCTTTAAGTATGTTCCCGGCGTTCGAGCCGTCGCGTGAGACGCCGCAGTCGGCGCGCACCTGCTCGAGCGGCAGCCACTTGCCGTAGTACGCCAGCACCATCGTAAGACTCGCGGCGCCGCATTCAAGCGCCTCCATCTGCATTACGACGGGGACGCGCGCCAAGCCTTTCGTTTGTTTTCTCATACCCTGCGTCCTTTAATTAAACAGCATTTCAATGATTTTTGTTGTGCGGTAACCGACGCGGGCTTCATATACCCCGTCGGGAAGATTTACCGCGGCGACCGCTATGGGTTTGCCGTCGCCGTCGGCGCCTATAGATAAAACGGGCGAAAGCGCGTCGCCGACCTTTACGTTCATGCCGACCTCGACGCTCGCCGCCTTTTCCGCGTCGTCAAACGTTAAGGTCATAACGCCGCTTCTAACCTCGGCGCGCCCCGTCGCGTAGCTTTCGACGGCTGTCACCGCGCTCCAGACAAAAAGACTTGCCAGCAGAAGGATGACCGCCGCCAGCACGACCCACGTCGCCGGGGACGTGACGTGCAGATAGTCGCTGAGCTGTTCCGGCGAGGAAACGCGCTCTACGCTCTCTTTTCTGAATAAGTCCTGTTGTTCCATGCTTTTTTCCTCCAAGTATCCGGGTTAGCGGAAGACGCCGCGTAAAGAACGCGCAGGTTCAGAGTTTTTTCCGCAGCGTCAGGCGGTTTAAGCCGCCGCTGTATTCGTATTTGACCTCGTCCGCCATGCTTTTCACCATGTAAATGCCGAGGCCGCCTATCCCCCGTTCCTCGCCCGAAAGCAGAGTGTCGGGGTCGGGCTTCGCGAGAGGGTCGAAGGGGCTGCCGCCGTCCGTAAGAGTAAAGGTCGCGACGCCGTCTTCAACGAGCCCGCGTATCTCAAACCAGCCCTCCTCTTCGGGATAGGCGTAGTGCGCCACGTTTACGTAAAGCTCTTCGACCGCAATACGAAGCTGTATGCGCGCCTTAGGCGAACAGCCGTTTTTGTCAAGCAGCAGGCTTACGAAGGACAGGACGACGTCCATGCTCTCAAGCCACGCGGGGACCCGCAGTACGCTTTCTTTTTCCATTACCGGGTCGCCCGCTTACTGTACGTCAAACACAGAGTCAAGCCCCGTATTCTGAAGCACGTCTAAGAAATTTTCGCCGACGTTTGAAAGGCGCATTTCGCCGCCCGCCGCCTTCATCTGCTTATAGGTGCCGAGCAAAACGCGCAGCCCCGCGGAAGAAACGTAGTCGCAGTCAGTAAAATCAAGGGTCAGCGTCTGCGCGCCGCCAAGCTCTTTTTCAAGAAGCCCTGCAAGCTCGGGCGCGGTGAGCGTGTTAAGCTCGCCGGAAAGCGCTACCGTAAGCTCGGCTCCGTTTTTTTGCGTAGTAAGTTCCATTGTTTTTCCTCCCGTATTTTTAATTTTTTATTTTATCGTAAGTACCACCATGGTTATATCGTCAAACTGGGGCACGCCCGCGGCAAATTCGCCGACGTCCTTTAAAACGCCGTCGAGCGTCTGATCGCCGGGTACGTTCGCGTTGCTTTCAAGCACCTTTTTAAGGCGCTCCATGCCGTAAAGGCCGTTCGAGCGGTCGTGCGCCTCGACGACGCCGTCGGTGTAAAGGAACAGACGGTCGCCCGACTCAAACTGAAGCTCGCTTTGCTTGTAGCGCGTAAACTCCATTCCCGCGAGGAACATTCCGTGAACTACCCGCATTTCCTCGCAGGGCTGACCGCGGCGCATAAGGACGGGGTAATTGTGCCCCGCGTTCGTGTACTGAAGGGTCATCGTGCGGGTGTCTAAAATGCCTATCCACGCGGTCGCGAACATGCCCGCTTCGTTGTTTTCGCAAAGGCGGGCGTTTACGGCGGTGAATATCTCGGACGTGCTTTCAAGCATCAGCGCGTAGTCCTTTATCATCGTCTTCGCCGTCATCATGAACAGCGCGGCGGGGGTGCCTTTGCCCGACACGTCGGCTATAAGGAAGCAGATGCGGTTTTCGTCTATCGCGAAATAGTCGTAGAAGTCGCCGCCGACCTCTTTAGCCGTGTTCATGCACGCCCGCAGGGAGATCTCAAGATGCTCGGCGAACTCGGGCGCGACGGGCGGCAGGGCGTCCTCCTGTATCTTGGAGGCTATGCGAAGGTCTGTCTCTACCGCCTCCATCTTCGCCTTGGTATTGAGCGCGGTGTGCGTGCTTACGTTCGTGATAAGGTAAACGAGCGACAGCGAGACGGGCAGCGACAGCGTTACGTAATTGCTCAGCGACACGGGAAGCACTAAAAGCTCGAGGTAATACAAGAGGGGCACCATGACGCTGAAAATGAAAATGCTTGCGGATATCTCCCCTTCGGCGGGCCTCTTTTTCCTGCCCAAAGTTAAGTAGTAAAGCCCTATGACCGCGGGCGACAGCATATAAGCCAGCACAAGCCAGTAGAAGAGGGTGTATAAAAGCACGCCGTCATGCTCGACGCCCTTTTCGTCCAACCATAAAACAAGATGCGTTACGGGCGTTGTCACGCAGAAGAGCGCGAACACCACCGCGGGTATTTTATAGACGAGCCACACGGCAAGGTTGCTTAAGCGTATGCCCATGCGCTCTATAAGATAGCGGTTGAGTATGGCGGAAAAGATGACGAAAGTTATGCAGTAGCCGCACGAGCCTATGTAAAACAGCGGACGGGTCATGTCCGAGGGGAATGTCTCGCAAAGAGTCCACAGTATCTCGCAGAAGCTCATGGCGATGCCGAAGACGAGCATAAGCGAAATGCGGTCTCTCATCTTCTGCTTGTAGAGGAAGATGTTGTTGAAGAGCAGTATGAACAGAAGGATAGCTCCGGCAAACAAAAGCTCGATATAAAGGCTGTCGGTCAGCATTTTTTGCTCCGCGAGCATTTTTTCAAAAAGCATCGGTAAGGCTCCTTTCAGCCGGAAATCGTTTTACGCGGCGCGCGCCGCCCCGTAAAGCAGCCGCCCGCTTAATTAAATATAAATAAACAATTCAATATATAAAAATATATAGAAATTATATCAATCTTTTCTTAATATTTCAAGGGGGTTTCCAA
>JAFSVO010000297.1 GCA_017444965.1 Clostridia bacterium
CGCCGTAGGCGCATCTAATAAATAGGCGCGCTTGCGCGCACCGAAATTACTGAAGAATTAAGACTGAAGACTTAAAAATGAATAATGAAGGTATGCGCCGTAGGCGCATCTAATAAATAAAGCGCGGCGAAGCCGCGCACCGAAATTATTATTTCTTAAGTCTTAAGTATTCATTATTCATTAAACGAAGGGAAGGCTTGCCTTCCCCGTTATACTTCCGTAAGCGTGCATCTGTCGGCGTCGAGGCGCATCCTGCGCCCGATAGGCAGAGACATTTTTATTTTGCCGTGGCCTATCATAAGACCCTTTATCATCGGCTTTTTCGTCGGGATAAGTATTTCGTTTAAAACAAGCTCGAAGCGCTCTTTTATCTCTTCAGGCTCGCCTACCGTGTCGGTAAACTGCCCGAGCATTATGCCCGCCGCGTCGTCAAGCTTTCCGGCGTTGCGAAGCTGGGTAAAGAAGGCGTCGAGCTGAGTAGGCCTGCCGTTTACCGTCTCGACGAAAAGTATCTTGCCGCGCGTGTCGATCTCAAACTTCGTGCCGAGAGAATAGCAGATAAGCGACAGGTTGCCGCCGCATATCTCGCCCTCCGCGACGCCGCCGTTTATTGTGTTCATATCATATCCCGGGGGATTTTTATACCCGGTCTTTTCCCCGAAAAGCATGGCGCGCACGTATGACTCGGTGTAAGCGTCCATCCCCTTTTCCCACGACTCGACCATCGGCATATGATAGGTCTCGAAGCCGCAGCGCTGAGTTATATTGTTGATATAGGCCGTAACGTCCGAATATCCGCCGAAGAATTTGGGGTGCTTTGATATAAGTTCAAAATCTATATAGGGCAGAGAGCGGTGCGAGCCGTAGCCGCCGCGCATGGGCACTATGCCCTTTATCGAATCGTCCGCGAAAGCCGCGTTTATATCACGCGCGCGTAAATCGTCGGGCCCCGCGAAGGGACCGTGCTTAGATAACGCCGACTCGAAAATGACCGGCTCAAGCCCCATTTTACGAACGCCCGACTCGAGCTGTTCGCGCGTCATTTCGGTATAAGAGGAGCCGCCCACGACGGCTATCCTGTCGCCCGGGCGAAGGGGAGAGGGTCTTTTTATCATAGCGTACCTCCCGCGGCGAAGCCGCGTTTTCCGCGGAATATCAGAAGAATGAGCGCGACGCCGCAGGCGGCGCCCGCCGAGTCTATCAGAACGTCGATAAAGGAAGGACCGCGCCCCGAAAATATCTGTATCGTTTCGTCGATAACGGCGCAGGAAAATGCGAGCGAAAAGGGGATAAGCTTAACGTCGGGGTCGCGCAGAAACCGCAGGCATAAAAGCGCGCCCAAAAGCCCGAATTCCGAAAAATGCGCTATTTTGCGCACGATATTGTTCGCCTGCTCGCTCGTAACGCCGTCGGGCAATATGCCCCAAATGGCGGACACGACGTCAAGACTCAGCACGTCCGACTCTTCGCCCGGAAGGCACGAGTTGCCCCAGATAAAAGCGAGAAGGCAGAGAATAAGCACGGTAAGAATTATCTTCGGGGCCTTTTTCATAAGCGCTCTTCAAGTATATCGGCTATGCGCTCGGACGCGTGCCCGTCGCCGTAGGGGTTAGAGGCGCGGCTCATGCGGGCGTAGGCGTCTTCGTCGCATAAAAGCTCTTTAAAGTTTTCGTATATTTCGCGTTCGCGCGTGCCGACAAGGCGCAGCGTGCCCGCGGCTATGCCCTCGGGGCGCTCGGTCGTGTCGCGCATAACTAAAACAGGCTTTCCGAGCGAGGGCGCCTCTTCCTGTATGCCGCCGCTGTCGGTCAGTATAAGATAGCCTTTCGCCATGAAGTTATGGAAATCGACGACCGAAAGCGGCTCTATAAGGCGTATCCTGTCGCAGCCCGAAAGCTCTTCGGCGGCGACCTGCCGCACGACGGGGTTTAAATGTATGGGGTAGATCGCGCGCGTGTCGGGAAACTCCTCGATTATCCTGCGTATGGCGCGGAACATCTCGTGCATGGGCGCGCCGAGG
Source organism: Clostridia bacterium (assembly GCA_017444965.1). GTDB lineage: Bacteria > Bacillota > Clostridia > Oscillospirales > Butyricicoccaceae > RGIG3513. The sequence continues at coordinate 2,021 of JAFSVO010000297.1, forward strand.
TTTTCCTTTCTGTGCGCCGTTATAAGTATAAGGCGGGACCCCTCCGCCCAAGAAAGGCATTCGTTTTCGTAGTGCTCCGAAACGGTCGTTTTAAGGGCGTCTATCGCCGTGTTGCCGGTGATGAAGACGGTCTTTTCATCGCGCCCTTCGGAAATAAGGTTCCGCGCCGCCGTTTCTGTGGGCGCGAAGTTGTACCGCGCGACTATGCTGACCGCCTGGCGGTTGAATTCCTCGGGATAGGGGGAATATATGTTACGCGTGCGAAGCCCCGCCTCCACGTGCCCGACGGGTATCTGCAGATAAAAGCAGGCGAGGGAGGCGGCGACGGTCGTCGAGGTGTCGCCGTGAACCAGAACGACGTCGGGCTTTTCCTTTAAAAGAACCTCTTTCATGCCGTTCAATACGGCGGTCGTTATGTCGAAAAGGGTCTGCCTGTCCTTCATTATGTCAAGGTCGTAGTCGGGCGCGACGGAAAAGACGTCGAGCACCTGGCGGAGCATGCTTCTGTGCTGCCCCGTAACGCATACGACGGTCTGCAAGCTTTTTCTCTTTTTAAGCTCGTTTACCAAAGGGCACATTTTAATGGCCTCGGGCCGCGTGCCGAAGACGAGCATGACTTTTTTCATAAAAAGCCACCTCCTGTGATGTCAAAATTGTAACATATTTTTATATAAAAGTCTATTTATTATTTTACGGCGCGGGTGTATAATGTAATAAAAAGAGAGAAAAGAGAGGATCTGTTTATGGCGAAGCATCTTGCCGACAGTAAAAAAATAAATATAAAGCCCTATCTTATCGCGGCGGGCGCCGTCATACTCGCGGCGCTTCTGATATTCGGCGCGATAAAGCTTATAGGCGCCGTAAAAGCCCGCGCCGCCGAAAAGGCAGATACCGCGTCCGCGCCCGAGATCGCCGAAGACGCGCCCGGCGCGCAGACGGCGGATGACAGTGGCGACGCGCAAACGGCGGAAACGCCTTCCGACGCGACCGGAAACGCGGACGAGGGCGGAAATAAACCCGCGGCTAAAACGCCGACCGACGCCGACGCGCTTATCGCCGGTTACTTTTACGACGAGGCGATAGAGCTGCTTTCAAAAGACGGCAGTGCGGAGGCGCGCGAAAAGCTCGAAAAGGCGAAGGCGCTCAAAGCGCAGCTCACGCCCTATACCGACAAGGTCTATCACGTCTTTTTCCACAGCCTTATAGTCGACACGTCGCTCGCTTTCGACAACAAGGGGCACCCGGCGCAGGGCTACAACGAGTGGATGACGACCGTTTACGAGTTTAAGAAAATGCTGCCCCTCTTCCTCGAAAAGGACTTTATCTTATTTGACATAACCGATATGTGCGATATAGACGCAAACGGAAAGGTCACGCAGAAGGAGATACTTCTGCCGCCCGGCAAAAAGCCGCTCGTCATTTCGATAGACGACGTAAATTACTACGATTACATGAAGCCCGACGGATTTGCCGAACGCCTTGACGTCGACGAAAACGGCAACGTCGTGACCATTGTCAACGGCAAAGCGACCTACGACGGCGACGTTATGCCCATCCTCGACGCTTTTGTGCGCGAACATCCCGAGTTTTCTTACAGAGGCGCTAAGGGCATAGTCGCGACGACGGGCTATCAGGGCGCCTTCGGCTACCGCATAACCGACCTTGAGCTTTATTCGGAGAGCGAGCAGAAATATATGCTCGACAAGGTAAAAGAGGTGTCCGACGCCCTGCGCGCCACCGGCTGGCAGATAGCCAACCACAGCTACACCCACAACCAGTACTGGAACAACAAGACCATGACGATGGAGCAGCTCAAATACGACACGGGGCGCTGGATAAACGAGATAATGCCCTACGTGGGCAAAACGAATATACTTATCTCCCCCTTCGGCGTGACCTTCGACCAGGACGACGAGCGGTACAGATATATCGTGAGCTTAGGCTTCAACATCTACTGCCCCGTCGGCTCTAATATGAACGCGCGGTACTTTGACGACAACATGACTCAGGAACGCTTAAATCTTGACGGCTACACGATGATGAAGCACCCCGAACGCATGTCGAAATACTTTTTCGACCCGAGCCTGGTGCTCGACCCCTCGCGCCCGCCCATGAAGTAAGGAGGCGCTTTTATGCCTAAAATGTTTTTCGCGGTAAACGTGAAAGCGGGCAAAAAGGCCATCGTGCCCGTTCTCGCGGATATACTGTCGATATTCAACGCGGCGGATTATGAGGTGACGGTATACGTCACGCAGAAAGCCAAAGAGCTTCCGAACGTGATAGAAAGGGAAGCGCCCAAATACGACGCCGTAGTTTGCAGCGGCGGCGACGGCACGTTAAACGAGGCGGTGACGGGGCTTCTGCGTTTGAAAAAGCGCCCCCCGATAGGCTTTATCCCCGCGGGCACCTCGAACGACACGGTGACGAATTTAGGGCTTCCCAGAAAGCTTACCGACGCCGCGAAGATAATAGTAAACGGATATACCCAGCCCGTCGACGTCGGCAAAATGAACGACAGATATTTTAATTATATTGCCGCCTTCGGCAACTTTATCGAGGCGTCCTTCGACACGCCGAGAGAGGCGAAAAACGCCGTCGGAAGTCTTGCTTATATTATGAATTTTATCCGCCTTCTCCCCACGGCGAAGCCGATACGCGTGCGCGCCGAGTTTGACGGCGGCTCGTTCGAGGGCAATATAATAGTCGGCATGGCGAGCAACGGCAAGGTCATGGCGGGCATACCCTTAGGCAAGCAGATAGACGCGTCTGTAAACGACGGGCTTACCGAGCTTATTTTCATAAAGACTTTAAAGGATATGATATCCTTCCAGGAGCTTTTAGAGGATTTCGCGGCGGGCGAGGTCGGCGAAAACGAGGCGTTTTTCTGGAGGCGGGTAAAGCGCGTCAAAATAGAGAGCGAGCTTGCTCTTCCGTGGACGCTTGACGGCGAATACGGCGGCACGCATAAGAAGGTAGAGATAGAAAATCTGCCCTCAGCCGTCCGCATCTTCGTGCCGGAGAAAAAGGCGTGAGCGGCTTCGGACTGAAATTTAAAAAGGGCGACCTTTGGGCCGTCCTTTTTGTGATGGCGCTTATCGCCGTTCTGTTCCTGCTTTTCGCGGCGCGCGGGAAGGGCGGGTGCGCCGTCGTAACGCTCGAAGGGCAGGAAATAGCGCGGCTGCCGCTCTCGCGGGATACCGAGTTTTCCGTTTCGGGGAAATATCACGCGGTCATAGCGGTCGAAAAGGGCGAGGCGTTCGTTAAAGACTCCGACTGCCCGCACGGCGACTGCGTAAAAAGCGGGAAGATAAGCAAAAATGGGCAGAGCGTAGTCTGTCTGCCCGGGCGCATGACCGTCACGGTCGAGGGGGACGGCGTCGACGCCGTCATAGGGTGAGCGTATGAGCAGAGTTAAAAAGATAGCCCTTTCGGGCGTGCTCACGGCGCTGGCGCTCGCCCTCTCTTACTTTGAAAGGTTTATACCCCTGGGGCTTATAATACCGCTGCCGGGCGTAAAATTAGGGCTCGCGAATATCGTGACCGTCGCGGCGCTTTACTTTTTCGGCCCTCTGCCCGCGCTCGCTGTCGCCGCTTTACGGTGCGCGCTCGGCTCTTTTTTCGGCGGCGGCGTATCAAGTCTTTTGTTTTCGGCGTCGGGCGCGCTTTTGTCGTGGGCGGCGATGAGCGCGGTCTCGCGCGCAAAAACCTTTTCGGTTTACGGTATATGCCTTTTCGGCGCCGCCTTTCACAATATAGGACAAACGGCGGCGGCCGTACTTGTCTTAGGCCCCGCCGTTATCTATTATCTGCCCTATCTTTTAGCCGTCTCCCTTTTCACGGGGACGGTGACCGGGCTTATTTCCTCGGGCGTGCTTTCACGCGTTAAACGGTTATAGCCGCGAGCGTTTCGCCTATCTTGCCGTGAATAACTAACGTGGCTTTTTTGTCCGCGGGCGTTTCGTCGCGGTTTATTACGACAAGGTCGTCGCCCCGATAATAATCTATAAATCCCGCCGCGGGCCATACCGCGAGCGACGTGCCGCCTATTATAAGAAGATCGGCGGCTTTTATAGCGTTTACGGCGCCATAGATAACGCTTTCATTAAGCGGCTCTTCGTAAAGCACGACGTCGGGTTTTATTATGCCGCCGCAGTCGCAGTACGGCACGTCGGGCGCGGCCTCTATTGCCTCAAGCGGGTAGCTTTTGCCGCATTTCATGCAGCGGTTTCGAAGAACAGAGCCGTGAAGCTCGAAGACGTTACGGGAGCCCGCTTCCGTGTGCAGACCGTCTATATTCTGGGTGACGACGGCTGAAAGCTTGCCTTTTCTTTCAAGCTCGGCAAGCTTTAAGTGCGCGGCGTTGGGGCGCGCGCCGCGGCAGATGAGCTTGTCGCGGTAAAACCTGAAAAACTCGGAGGGGTTGCGGTCGAAAAAAGAGCGGCTGAGCATCTCTTCGGGCGGGTAGTCGTACTTTTGGTTGTAAAGCCCGTCAGACGAGCGGAAGTCGGGTATGCCGCTTTCGGTCGAAACGCCCGCCCCGCCGAAAAACACTATGCGCGAGTTTTTGTCTATAAGTTCCTGAAGACCCATAAGTTCATCTCCTTTTATACCGTCAAAAAGCTTTGCTTTTTGAATTAATTGAAAACGCTTTGCGTTTTCATGAATTGCGCCGTTCGCGTCGCATGAATTGAAACCTTTCAGGTTTCATGAATTGCAAATCACAGATTTGCATTAAGGTATGCGCCGCAGGCGCATTTATCAATAGACGCGGCGAAGCCGCGTACCTTAATGAACTTCGCAGAAGTTCAATTCATGCATACGAAGTATGCAATTCACGACGAAGTCAATTAATGAAAATCTTTGATTTTCAATTCACGCAAGCTTCAGCTTGCATATATTATAGCATATAAATAGTACCGTGACGTGTTTTTTTCGCGAGGTGCTTTTTTTATGCTTTTTTTTGAAAAACTGACGGGATTTCTGTGGGGGACCTTCGCCCTTCCTCTTTTTTTCGCCTGCGGCGCGCTTCTGACCTTCAAAACGCGGGCGTTTCAGGTAAGGCGCTTTATCTGTATGCTCAAAAGCCCCTTTTACAGAGAGGGGAAAGGGGGAAAGAGCGGCTTTCGCGCGGCGTGCGTCGCCATAGGCGGCTCGGTCGGCGCGGCGAATATCTCGGGGGTCGCGACGGCGGTCGCCACGGGCGGGCCGGGCGCTTTGTTCTGGATGCTCGCCGCCGCTTTTTTCGGCATGATAATAAAGACAGCCGAGGTAACTTTGGCCGTGCGTTACAGAGTCCGGCGCGACGGCAAAGCGTGGGGCGGGCCGACCTATTACATGCAGCGCTTTTTCGGCGAGGAAAAGGGGATCGGTTTCTGGAAGGCGCCCGCCGTTATTTTCGGGTGCGGGATATTTGCGGGCGTATTTTTAAACGTGCAGAATTACGCCGTGTCGGAGGCGGTGGCGAGCGCTTTTAAAATACCCGTTATGCTGCCGTCGCTTCTTTTATGCGCCGCGGTTTACGCCGTGACCGCGGGGGGCGTGTCCTCGGTCGGGCGCGCGTCGGCGTTTATCGTGCCCTTTATGTGCGTCTTTTACGTCGGGTGCGTCGGGGTCGTGCTTTATAAGAACGCTTCCGATATCCTGCCCTCGCTCTCGCTTATTTTAAATTCCGCCTTCGGGTTTCGTGCGGCGGCGGGCGGGTGCGCCGGCGCGGCTTTAAAGGTCGGGCTTTCGCGCGCCGTCTACTCGAACGAGGCGGGGTGGGGCACGTCGCCCATGGCTCACGCCGCGTCTGATATAAATGAGCCCGCGCGGCAGGGGTTGCTCGGCGCCTTCGAGGTCTTCGTCGACACCTTTATAGTATGCTTGTCGACGGGGCTTCTGGTCGTCTGCACGGGCGCTTATAAAAGCGGGCTCGCGGGCGCCGCCCTCGCCCTTTACGCGATAGAGGGGGCGCTGGGGCCCGCGGCCTCCGTCTTCGTCGCCGTATCGGTCTTTCTATTCGGGCTCTCAAGCGGCGGGACGTGGTATACCTATTATGAAACGCTCGCTTACCACGCCTTTCCGGATAAAAAAACGCGCGACATGGTACTTAAGCTCGTTTTGGCGATATCCCCGCTTTCGGGCGTTGTTATAACTTATTTAGTCGATAAAAGCGGAGGCGGGGCGCGGCTTTTGTGGGCGCTTGCCGACTTTTCGGCGTTTTTGCCCGCCTTTATCAACCTTTCCGCGCTGATTTTTATGAGAGATAAATTTTGCGCGCTTATTTCGGATTTTGAGCGCAAAATAAGCAAAGTGTCTTGAATATAAAGGAAAAAGGTGGTAAAATATAAGCGCAGGCAAAAGCCTGCAATGAATAATGAATACTTAAGACTTAAGAAATAATAATTATCGTGCGCTCTCCCCAAAAAGCTTTGCTTTTCGGGGTCCCCTATCAGAATTATAGGCTCTCGGGCGAAATGAATTCGCCCTTCGCCGTTACGCGGGTCTCGCCTGCGGGCTCGGTCACATTTCGGGTCTGACAACCCACCGGGTTGTCATTCAACACCGAAATGCCGCTTCGCTACTCGCCGCGCGGGGCAGAAGCCCCGTCCTCCGCTGCGCTGCGGAAGCGCGCCTATTAATTAGATGCGGCTTCGCCGCATACCTTCATTATTCATTATTCATTTTTAAGTCTTCAGTCTTAAGTATCCCCCCTTGTCCGTAACGCGTAAGCGTTTAGGAATAAAAAATATTCAGGAGGCAGCTTTTATGAAAGCTTTCAAAAAGTATCTCGCCGAATGTATCGGCACGTTCGTTCTCGTTTTCTTCGCCTGCGGCGCGGCGGTAGTTTCGCAGTGCTCGACCGACAACTATGCGGGCTATCTTATCACGGCGCTCGCCTTCGGTCTCGTCATAGTCGCTATGGCGTATTCGATAGGCAACATCTCGGGCTGTCACATCAACCCCGCGGTCTCGATAGCCATGCTCGTCTCCGGCAAAATGTCCTTTAAAGACTTCATCGGCTACGTTATAGCCCAGTTCGCGGGCGCCATTGCCGGCGCGGCGGCTCTTATGGCGTTCGTCGGAAAAGAGAGCGGCCTCGGCACGAACGCCCTTTTTAACGGCGACGTTCTTAAATCCCTTATAATTGAAGTTATCCTCACCTTCGTATTCGTAATAGCCATTTTGGGCGTTACCTCGAAAGAGGGCAACTCGGCGGTAGCCGGCCTTGTAATAGGCCTTTCGCTGACCCTTGTCCATATCCTCGGCATCGCCTTCACGGGCACGTCCGTAAACCCCGCAAGGTCCTTCGGCCCCGCACTCTTCGTCGGCGGCGAAGCCTTCTCGAACGTTTGGGTATTCATAGTCGCGCCTCTGGTCGGCGGCGTGCTTGCCGCGCTCGTTTACAAAGCGCTTGCGTCGGATAAGAACTGAAGTTTACGATAGTTACCGAAAAGGGTGAAATAGCGGGCGAGCTTTACCCCGCGACCGCCCCGCAGAGCGTCGCGAATTTCGCGTCTCTTGCGAACGCCGGCTTTTACGACGGGCTTATATTCCACCGCTGCATAAGCGGCTTTATGATCCAGGGCGGCTGCCCCGACGGCACGGGCACGGGCGGCCCCGGCTACTGCATAAAGGGCGAGTTCCGCTCGAACGGCGTAAATAACCCCGTAAAGCACGAAAGAGGGGTACTCAGTATGGCGAGAGCCGGCGCCCCGAACAGCGGCGGCAGCCAGTTCTTTATCATGCACGAGGACGCGCCCCACTTAGACGGCGATTACGCCGCATTCGGCAAGGTCCTTTCGGGTATGGACGTCGTCGACGTCATAGCGAATACCCCCTGCGATATGAGGGATAAGCCCGTGACCCCGCAGAGGATAATAAGCGTAAGAGTCGACACCGAGGGGGAAGAGCTGCCGAAGCTACAAAAGCTCCCCGACCCGTACGGAAGATTTTAAAACGATAAAAACAAGACAGGGGACAGACCCCCTGTCTTGTTTTAATGAATAATGAAGACTTAAGACTTAAGAACGAATAATTGAAGTATGCGGCTTCGCCGCATTGATCGATAGACGCCCCTGCGGGGCTACACCTCATCCGCCTCACAGAGTTCGGCACCTGTCTCGCCTGCGGGCTCGGGCACGTTTTCAGGCTTCCCCTTGAGGGGAAGCTGTCGCCGCAGGCGACTGATGAGGTGGCTATCGTCCCCCGCGGGTTATTATTAAACGCGCCTTTGGCGCTACACCTCATCCGGCTTTTGCTTCGCAAAACCCACCTTCCCCTCAAGGGGAAGGCTTTGCCGCTTCGCTACCCTCAAGGAGAAGGCAAGGCCCCTGCGGGGCGTACCTTAAAAAAGAGTAAAAATCAGGGACTGCCGCGAAATGAAAAACGCGGCAGTCCCTTTTTGCGCTTATATCTGTTTACGCTTTTTTGGCTCTTATCTTCTTCGTCGTCTCGGTATCTACTTCGAAGGTCTCGGGGTCGAGGGCGACGCCGTAGACGTCGCGCGCTCTTTTAAGCGAGACGAGCCCTAAGGATACGTCCTCGGCGACCTTTTCGGGGTCGCGCTCAAACGGGTCGCCGCAGCCGCCGCCGCTCGCGGTGAGGCAGGTTACGGTATCGCCGTATTCTACGGGTATTACGTCGCCCATAGCGGCGTCGAGCACGCGCTCGTTCTCTTTGCCCTCGTTGATTATCCACTTGCTGCACTGTCCGGGCAGACCGCCGAATATGCCCTGCGGCGGTATTTTAAACTTCTGTGAAACTCTTGAGAAAAGCCCGTCGTAGCCTAATATTACCCACTTTCTGCGCTGCGCGAAGCCGCTGCGGTATTTGCCCGCGCCCTCGGAGTCGGGCATGATGCCGCGCTCTATGAACATCATCGGCGCTTCTGTCTCCTGCGCCTCGGCAGGGGGTATCGGGCAGTTGGTGACGTGGCAGGACATGACCGAAAGCCCGTCCTTGTGGGCGCGGGCGCCGAGACCGCCGGGCACGACCTCGCCCCAGTACTGTCTGTGGGTCGATTCGCCGCCGCGGGGGTGCGTCTCGAGGTTGGTGCCGTTGCAGAAATCGTAGCAGCAGCCGCAGGAATCCGCCATGACCTTTTCGGGGACCGCCTCTGACATCGCGCCCATGATAAGGTCGACGAGGACGTGGTCGGTGACCATTCTCTCAAAGCAGCCGACGGGCATCTTCGCGTTTACGAGCGTGCCCTCGGGGGCGATGACCTTTATAGGCCTTTGGCAGCCCTGATTGCTCGGGATATTAGGGTCGGTTATACAGCGCATGGCGTAATACGTCGCGGAAATAGTCGCCGAAAGGGGCGAGTTAACAGGCCCGCGCACCTGTTTGTCGGTGCCCGTGTAGTCGAAGGTTATTTCGTCGCCCTTGACCGTGACCTTCAGCTTTATCGGATAAGGTCCGCCGCAGTAGCCGTCGTCGAGTATCTTTTCTTCATGACAGTATTCGCCGTCGCGTATCTCGCTTATCTCGCGGCGGGTAAGGCGCTCGGAATAGGCGAGCAGCTCTTCGGTGACGTCGCGTATCGTTTCAAGCCCGTATTTTTCGACCACGGCGCAGAAGCTTTTGACGCCTGTGTTGCAGGCGGATATCTGCGCCATAAGATCGCCCTTCATGTCGCGCGGAGTCCTCGTGTTATTTAAGATGACGTTCCACAGCATCTCGTTTCGGACGCCGCGGTCGTAAAGCTTTACGGGCTCCATAAGGAAGCCCTCCTGCCATACCTCGACCGTCCACGAGTCGCCCGTCCAGACGGCGCCGACGTCCTTGTGGTGGAGCATGGTGACCGAGAAGCCGACAAGCTCTTTATCCTTGTAGAAAACAGGCTCCGCCATGATAAAGTCCTTGGTGTGGTGGCTGCCGAGCGACTTGCCGCCGGCGTAGGGGTGGTTCGTTAAGATCACATCCCCCGGGTGAAGGGTGTCTTTCGGGAAGAACTTTGTTATTATCGTGTTAAGGCAGGGCCCTAAGCAGTTTAGATGAATAGGCACGTTCGCGCCCTCGGAAAGCATTCTGCCCTCCGCGTCGAAGATAGCCGACGAGCAGTCCATCATCTCTTTGACTATGGTCGAATAGCTGCTTCTGACCATCGTGACCGACATCTGCTCCGCTACGCTGCGAAGCGCGTTGTTTACGACCTCAAGCAAAATGGGACCGGCCATTTATTTCACCTCCCGGGATCTGACGTTGGTGTAAAGGATCAGGTTGTTCATGCGGTCGACCTCGGCGGTGTGTCCCGGATAGACGACGGCGGTAGCGCCCATCTCGCCTATAATAGCGGGGCCCTCTATCCTCTCGCCGGGATCAAGCGTGTCGCGGTCGTATATCGGCGCGACGGTTTCTTTCCCGTCGAAAATGACCTTGCCGTAAAGCTGCTTTTCGGGCTTCGCCTTCTTCGCGCTTTGAGCCGAACTGACGAAGTCGGGCTTTTTGAAGGTGCCTATCGCGCTGACGCGGTAATTTACGAACTCTATAGGGTCTTCCTTCATGCAGTGGCCGTAGGTCCTGCGGTGAAGCTCGTGGAAGGCGTCGGCAAGCCCGTCGATCGTCTCTTCGGTGAGTTCGCCCGACGGTACGGGAACGCTTATCTCGAACGCCTGCCCGAAATAGCGCATGTCGCAGGTGCGGACGAGCACGCGGTTTCCTTCGGGAACGTGCTGCTCCTCAAGATTTTTCGTGCCCTCTTCGTCGAGCGCGGCGTAAATTTCGTTTAAGAGGGCGGCGTTTGCCTGCTCCCTCGTGAGCAGCTTTGTCTTTACGCTGTCCGCCTTAATGTCGGACAGGACGAGCCCCTGCGCGCTGAAGGTGCCGGGGGAATAAGGCACATAAACCTTTTCCATCTCAAGCTCTTCGGCGAGCTTGCCCGCGTGCAGCGCGCCCGCGCCGCCGTAGGCGACTAAAGCGAAATCACGCGGGTCGAAGCCCTTCTGCACGGATACCAGCTTGACGGCGCGGAGCATATTTGAGTTTACGACGTCGAGGATGCCCTCCGCCGCTTCGGTTACCCCGATGCCGAGCGGATCGGCTATGTATTTTTTGACCGCCGCGCGCGATTTTTCAACGGCGCCGTCTAAATTCTCCTCGAATATTTCGGGACGGATCCTGCCGCAGATGAGGTTCGCGTCGGTGACCGTCGGCTTTTCGCCGCCTCTGCCGTAGCAGACGGGGCCCGGGTCGGCGCCGGCGCTGACGGGGCCGACTTTAAGCGCGCCGCCGCGGTCGACCCACGCGATGCTGCCGCCGCCCGCGCCTATAAAGCTCAGATCGACCGAGGGAAGACTTATCGGGTAACCCTCGACGCTGCCCTCCGTCGTGAAGCGGACGGTATTGTCTTTTATAAGCGAAACGTCGGTGCTCGTGCCGCCTATGTCGAAGGTGATGACGTTCTTTTCGCCGAGTAATCCCGCGAGATAATTGCTTGCGATTATTCCGGCAATAGGCCCCGAGTCGGCGACCGAAACGGGCTTCTTCTCAGCCGTATCGAAGGTCATGACGCCGGCGTTGCTCTGCATCATGTAAAGGCCCGCGCCGATGCCCTTCTCCTTCATCCCGGCTTTGAACTCGTCGATGTGAGAGACCATGTTAGGCGTCATGTACGCGTTGATGACCGTCGTCGAGGTGCGCTCGTATTCGCGGAACTGCGGGTTTATCTCGGAGGATATCGAAACGTAACCCTCGGGCCACTCTTTTTCGAGTATCTCTTTTATCCTGATCTCGTGCGCGGGATTGGCGTAAGAGTTCATAAGGCAGACGGCGACCGCCTTCAGCTGCCTTTTGCGAAGCACCTTTACGATATCCTTTATTTCGTCTTCGTTGACGGGCTCTGTCTCGCGCCCCGTAAAGTCCATTCTGCCCGACGCCTCGAACCTAAGGTCGCGCCGGACGAGCGGCTCGTTTTTCTCCATCTGTATATCGTAAATGTTTTCGCTGCGGTACGCTCTGCCTATCTCGAGGGCGTCGCGGAAGCCCTTCGTGGTTATAAGCGCCGCCGCTTCCTTCTGCTTCTGCGCGATCATGTTGACGACAATAGTCGTGCCGTAGACAAGCTCGTCTATCTGCGACCTGTCTATCCCGCTTATGCCGACTATTTTGTCGATGCCCTTCATAATGCCGTCAAGAAGCGCTTTAGGCGTCGTGGGCGTCTTGGTGTGATATACCCTGCCGCTGTCGACGTCCGCCAGAACGACGTCGGTATTCGTGCCGCCGGTGTCTATACCGAGCCTGAACATTTTCATCTCTCCGTTTCTTAACTGAAATATTGAGTTTATTTTACGTTTCCATTGTATCATCGCGAAATACACTTGTAAAATTGGATTTTTACGGTATAATATATTTAGACGATTCAATATATTCGTGAAAGGAGAGACGCTTATGACCAATACGGGCATCGAGGCGTTCCTCGCCGTCTGCCGCCGCAAGAGCGTATCGAAGGCGGCGGAAGAGCTTTTTATAAGCCAGTCGTCGCTGAGCACAAGGCTCCGCACGCTCGAGGACGAGCTCGGCTGCAAGCTGTTTTCACGCGGCAAGGGCAGCCGCGAGCTTTCCCTGACAAGGGAGGGACAGGTGTTTTTAGGGCTCGCGACGCAGTACCGGTCGCTTATAAAGAGGATGGAAAACGTGGGAAAGGCGCCGGTCGAGGAGCATATTACGGTCACGGTGATAGGCACCGTGGGAAATTACGTCTTAACTCCCGTTTTCGAAAACTTCACCCGCGCGTTCCCCCACGTCAGGCTGGGTGTGGAGGTGGCGGGGGCGGAGTACGCCTGCATCCATCTTATAAAAGGCACGTCCGATATCGCCTTTTCGACCGCGAACGTACAGACCGATCAGATATTTTCCGTGCCGTTTATGAGCGACCCGTTCGTCGTTATAGCGCCCGAGGATACGGACCTTTGCGACCCCGTGCCCCTTTCGTCCCTCTCGGTCGCCGACGAGATATACTATTCTTTCTGCGCCGAACAGGAATACTGGCACAGAGGCGTCTTCGGCTCGGACGCGGCGCCGAAAATAACTATAGATCTCTCGGGGCAGCTCCGGCTCTTTGTCTCGACGCCCGGAAGCTGGGCGGTCGCCCCGAAGACGGTCGCGGCGGCGCTGTGCGCCACCCCCGGCGTAAAGATGCTGCGCCCGGGCTTTTACATCCCCGACCGCGTCGTATATATCCTGCGAAACAGGGAGAACGCCGACAGCGAGCCTATACGGAGCTTTTTGTCCGTCCTGCGCGAGACGCTTTCGAATGAGGACGTTACCCTGCTTCTGCCGTGACGCGACGCAAGACAGGGGACGGTTCCCTGTCTTGTTTTAATGAATAATGAAGACTTAAGACTTAAGAACGAATAATTGAGGTATGCGGCAAAGCCGCATTGATCGATAGACGCCCCTGCGGGGCGTACCTTAAAAAAGTGAGTAATAAACAAGGACTGCCGCGATTTTCATTTTGCGGCAGTCCCTTTCTGTTTTTAAAGCGTTTACGCCTTTTTTGAGGCGCGCTTTCTTATTATAAGCATAAGAGCCGTCATAAGAAGGAGCGTTAAGGGAAGCGAGAGCAGGGCGAGTTTGTTTTCAAAGTAATACCCCAAAGCGCCCGCGGCAAGATAGCCGACGGCGGAGACCGCCGCCGCCGTCAGCGCGTAGGGAAGCTGGGTAGAAACGTGGTTTATGTGGTCGCACTTCGCGCCCGCCGAGGACATAATGGTCGTGTCCGACACGGGCGAACAGTGGTCGCCGCAGACCGCGCCCGAAAGGCAGGCGGCGATAGACAGCGCGAGCATTTCCGACTCGGGCGGGAAGACGGCGCAGACTATCGGGATAAGTATCGTGAAGGTGCCCCACGAGGTGCCGGTCGAAAAGGCCAGAAAGACCGACAGGACGAACACTATAAAGGGCACGAATATTTTAAGGGATGAAGCGGACGCTTCGACGACGCCGTGAACGAATGAAGCCGCGCCCAAAAGCCCCGTCATGCCCGAAAGGTTCCACGACAGGATAAGTATTATCATAGGCGCGCACATGCTTCGAAAGCCCGCGGCGAACGCCTCGAAAAAGCCCTTGAAGGTGACGGCGCCGCGCGCGAGATAAAGCCATAAGGTGACGGCGAGCGCCAAAACCGTGCCCATAACGAGCCCCCTTACCGAGTCGGAGTTCGCGAAGGCGTCGGGAATGCTCGCGCCCTGCGTTATCCCGCCCGTGTAGAGCATGCCGAGCACGCAGAAAACTATAAGCACGACGACGGGTATAACAAGGTCGGAAAGCTTCCCGCGGGAGCCGGGCGAGCCCTTTTCCTTTTCCTCATACGCGCGCTCGCCCGAGGTGAAAAGGTCGCCGCGTTCGGCGTTGTCCTCGTGCTTTTTCATAGGCCCGAAGTCGGCTTTTAAGCAGACGACGAGGAAGATCATAAGGATAGTCGTCAGCGCGTAAAGGTTGTAGGGAATGGTGCGCAGGAACATACGAAAGCCGTTTATCTCATACCCCTCGGGCACGGCGTAGCTTACCGCCGCCGCCCAGCAGGATATGGGCGCGATTATGCAGACGGGCGCCGCGGTCGAGTCCAGAAGATATGAAAGCTTTGCGCGGGAAACGTTGTGGCTGTCTGTCATGGGGCGCATGACCGAGCCGACGGTCATGCAGTTAAAGCCGTCGTCGACGAAGATGAGAAGCCCCAGGAATATCGTCGCGAGCTGCGCGCCGACGCGCGTTTTTATATGCTTTTTCGCCCATCTGCCGAACGCCTGCGCGCCGCCGGAGCGGTTCAAAAGCACGACCATGGTGCCTAAAAGAGTCACGAAAACGAGCACGCTCGCGTGGGAGAGGTCGGTTATCCCCGGGATAAGCCCGCCCTCGCTGTGATAGAGCATGGAATTAAAGGCAAGCTCGGGGTCGCCCTGCGCGTAGAGAAAAGCGCCGACTAAAACGCCCGAAAAGAGCGAGGAATAGACCTCTTTCGTTATAAGGGCGAGGGCTATCGCGACGAGCGGGGGCAAAAGGGAAAGCGCCGTGCCGTAGGAGGCGGGAAGGTAGCCCTCGGGCGCTTCACCGCCGCCGCCCCGCGAGAAGACCGCCGCGAAAACGCACAGAAGCGCGATGATAACTACCGCCGCGAAGCTTACGGCGAAGGGTCTCGGTTTATTCATAAAAAACCCCTTTCAAAAGAATACTTACAAAACAAGTATATTATAAAACGCGCGGGTTTTTCAATAATTATTTAAAAGAAAAGGGCAAGGGGTCTCCCTTGCCCTTTGAAACTCAGGTTTACTGCTGATATATCCACTCGAAGCCGTTTACCTTATTGTCTTCGTCAAACTCTATTGAGACGGCCTCTCTGCCCGTATCCTGCGCGTAGATGCGGTAGGTCTGTAAGAAAGTGCGGAACTCGAGATAGGCGTAGGTCGTGTTCTTCTTAAACTCGTACGCGCCGTAGACGCGCTGCTGCGCCCACTGCTGAAGCTTGGTGCTGGCGGCGGGGAACTTGGTGAACACGTTTTCGATAGAGTCGCCTATCTTTATGCCTCTCGGGAACTCGTCGCGGCAGGTCTCGTCAGCCGTAACGCCCGTAAGATAGTACTTTCCGTCGTGGGGCAGGCCGTAGTCGTTCGCGCTCGTCGAGGCTTCGTTCACAAGCGTGAAGGTATAGGTGTAAGCGCCGCGGGTCGCGGTTTTTACGCCCTGTCCGTCCTCGACCTTGTCAAACTCGCCCGTTATCTTCCGCACGTCGTCAAACGCCATGCCGAGCGTTACGCCCGAGCTTAAGCGCATTTCGGCGGAGGAGATGGGGGTCGAGGTGTCGTATTCGCCCCAGGTGAAGGCGGGGCCGGCGTCGGCGGAGGGAGTCGGCTCCCCGGTGTCGGGGGCGGGCTCCTGCGAGCCGGGCTCGACCGCTTTTTCCGTGTTTTCATACACGTCCTGCGCGTAAAGGGTGTACTTTTTGCCGTCGCGCACTATGTATCTGCCGCCGATAAAGGCGTAGCCGTCCGAGTCGGTCAGAAGGTCGCCCTTGTAGGTGACGAGCGCCTTGCCGCTTATGAACCACACGTCGTCCGTAAGCGGGCCCTTGCACAGGCTTGAGTAGTCCATCGTGTTGTCGATAATGGCAAGAGATACGTTCCCGATCTTCTTAATGCGGAAGGCGACGTCCTTTTTCGGCACCGAGCCTATAAAGGCGGTGACGAGCTTCTCCGCGATCTCTTTTATCGTGAGAGAGCCCTTCTTGTCGGTGTAGGAAACCTCCGTCTTGACGTCCTCAAGCGCGGTTATCTTGCCGCTCGGCGCCGCAGCCGCCGTTTCGGGCGCGGCGTTCGGGTCGGACGCGGGCTTTTTGGTCAGCGCGACTATCGCGCAGACAAGCGCCGCGAGAAACAGAAGAATGAACAAAACGGTAAGGACCAGCTGGCTTACCTTAAGATTTCTTATCATTGGCGTAACCTCCCGTCAGATGACGATATTAAATACTGCCGCAGGTATGTAAACGCCGTCAGTCGGCGTAGTTTTTAAAGTAGTTCTGTACCAGAACAATAGGCGTGCCCTTGTCGCCGCTGCCGCTCGTTAAGTCGCAGAGCGAGCCGATAAGGTCGGTAAGGCGGCGCGGCGTCGTGCCCTCGGACGCCATTTTGCCCTTCAGGCTTCCCGATTTCTGCCTTATCCGCTCTTTTATCGCGGCCTTCAGCTCTTCGCCCGAAAGGTCGGCAAAGTCGTTGTCCGCCAAAAACTTGAGCTTAAGCTCGTTCGGAAGGCCCGAAAGCCCTTCGGTCGCGCCCGCGCCGACTACCGGGTCGGCAAGCTCCCATATCTTCCCGACGGGGTCTTTAAAGGCGCCGTCGCCGTAGACCATCGCCTCTATCCGCACGCCGTACTTTTCAGACAGAACAGCGGATATTTTTTCAGCCGTCTCCTGCGCGTTTTTCGGGAAAAGCTTTACCGTCGTTTCGGTCGCCTTGTTAGAGCCCAAAAGCCCGTAGGTCGGGTTATATCCGCTGCCGTTCACGGGCGCGGAAAGAATATCGCAGAGGGTAAGCACGGTCTTCGCGCCGCAGGATCTGAGCCTTCTCGCCGTGCGCTCTCTTGTGTGTATGTCGCAGCAGAGGACGACGTCGGTATATTTTAAGACCGCCTCGGCGTGATTCGCGAATATGACCTGCGCTTCGCACCCTTCGCCCTCAATAAGCTCGGTATAATATTGCACGTAGTCGACGCCCGTGAAGGTGTGGCGCGTTTCGCCGAATATTTCGCGGAATTTTTCCGCCGTTAAAACGTCGGAGAAGGGGTTTACGCCCGCGTCGTCGAGCGCGTCTTCCGAAACTAAATGATTTCCCACCTCGTCGGAGGGATAGCTTAAAACGAGAACGATTTTTTCGCACCCTCTCGCGATGCCCTTAAGGCAAATGGCGAAGCGGTTGCGGCTGAGTATCGGGAAAAGGAGCCCGACCGTTTTGCCGTCCGTCTTTGCGCGCACGTCGGCGGCTATGTCGTCTACGCTCGCGTAGTTGCCGTCCGCCCTCGCGACGACCGCCTCGGTGACCGCCACGACGTCGCCGTCGGAGAGGGTGAAGCCGTCGTCTTTCCTCGCTTCCTCAATAGAGTCCGCGACTATCTTTACTATGTCGTCGCCCTGCCTTATAATAGGCGCTCTTATGCCTCTGGAAACAGTTGCCGCCATAACTTTTCCTCCTTAAATGGCAAAATTGCCGTTTTTGAAGATACGGACCTTTTTTCCGTCAAAGGTCGTGCCGTAAATATCAAGGTCGCGCGTGCCTATCATGAAGTCTTCGTGTATCATCGACTCGTTGACGCCCATTTTTCTGCATTCGTCGAGCGTGTATTTTTCGTAGTCTTTTATGGTGTTGGAAAACCCCTCGCCGAGCGCTAAGTGGCATGAGGCGTTTTCGTCGAAAAGCGTGCTGTAAAAGAGGAGCCTCAAGCGCCTTATGGGCGAATCGTAGGGGATAAGCGCGCATTCGCCGAGGTAGGACGCGCCTTCGTCCATCGAGAGCATTGTTTTTAATATATCGTCGCCCTTTTCCGCGTGAGATTTTACGACGCGCCCGTCTTTAAACTCGAGGCGGAAGTTTTCGATAAGCCTGCCGCGGTATGAAAGGGGACGGGTCGAATAAACGACCCCTTCCGCAAGGCCCTTTTTTGGGGAAATAAATATCTCTTCGCTCGGGATATTGGGGTTGAAAACGACGCCCGAAAGGGTGCGCTCGGCGCCGCCGCAGAAGACCGAGTTTTCTATAAGCCCGACCTTTAAGTCGGTGCCGTTTGAAGATTTATAGTGAAGCTCTTTTAAATGAAGCGCGTTAAGGCGCGCGCATTTATCCGCGAGGTCGCGGTTATGCTCTTCCCACGCGGCGACGGGGTCGCTTTCCGCGCGCGAAGCATTTAATATAGCGTCCCAAAGCGCCTTTTGCGCCTGCGCGGGGGTTTTTTCGGGAAAGACCTTTTTCGCCCACGCCTTTCCGGGGACGGCGGCTATGCACCACTGGTACTTGTTTTCGGTTTTGTCGAGGAAGGGCTTTATGACGGGATAGCGCGCCTTCTGCGCGGCGGCGTTCTTTTCGTCGTCTATGCCGCAAAGCCCGTCGGGGTCCGCCGAATCGATATATATTTTCGCGGGCAGGGTCCGGGCGTTATACTCCATTTTCGCCTTTTCCCAGTCGCGTATCGCCGAGAGAGTTTCCAAAGACTTGTATTTTATGCCGAGGCGCGACACGGGCTGATACTCCCACTCGACGGAAACCTCGGAGGCGCCCGCCTTATAGCACTGCTCGCACAGCTCGGCTATAAACTCGGGCTGATCGGGCTGGGCGCGTATCACTACCGCCTGCCCCTTCTGCACGTTGGCGCCCGCCGTCGCGATAAGACGGGCGTATTCCTTTATCTGTTCTTTCATGATCTGTCAGCTTTCCTTTAACTTGACTCCGGCTGCCGTAAGCGCCTTTTTGAGGCATTCGCACATATTCGCGCCGACGTAGCCCGTGTCGGAACAGACGGGGCATTCGGGGCGCGGCTCGAGCCAGTCGGCGGGGAGCGAGAGCGAACGCAGAATAGCCGCGCGCTCGCCTATCAGCCGGTCGCGCTCGGTCAAAAGCTCTTTGCGGGCGGTCCCCGCGGCGCGCGCGGCTTTGGACGCGAGCAGCTTTATATTCTTTTCGTTTTCGGCAAATTCGGGGGAAGAGGCGGCAAGCTCGGCAAGCCGCTTTCGCGCCGTAAGCTCGCGGTCGCGGCGCTTTTTCTCGAACGCCGCGGCGACCCGCTCTTCCGGCGTTTTTTTCTCGGCGGGCGGCGCGTCGCGCAAACCTGCCGACGCGGGGTCGCTCACGCCGCTTTGGCGCCAGCGCTCAAGTATGCCGTTTATATAAGCGAAGGACACCTTGCCCGTCCGCATTACGGTTTTTTCGTAGGCGAGCTTTATCATATCGTCCGAAAAGCCCATATCCGCCCACGAGTCTATAAACTTGCGCTCGGTGTCCGACGGGGCTCTGTCGCGTATGCCGAAAAGGCGCAGGACGGTATAGTAGCGGCTCTTCTTCTCACGCAGGGAGCCAAGGCGCGCAACGCCCTCCTCGTAAGTGACGGCGCCGTCGTCGTGCCATTCGTAGCAGACGCGCTCAAGATTGCGCATGGTAAGGTGCTTTTCCTCGCGGACGTAGTTTATTATAAGGCATAAAAGGTCGGCGGGCAGCGAAAGCTCGAAATGAAGGAAGGAAAGGGCTTCAAGCTCCTGCTTTGTCATTATCCTGCCGACGGCCGTTTCATAGTAATTGCAAACGCCTTTAAAGGACTCGTCCCCCTCTTTGAGCGCTAAAAGCTCCCGAGGGTCGGGGGGCAGGGGCGCTTTTACGGGCGCGGCTCCGTCGGGCGCCGCCACGCCGAACATGACGAGCACGTTAAACGCGCGGTCTATGCGCGCCTCGGGTATTTTAAGGTCGAGCGCGGCTTTGGAAAGGCTCGCTTTGCCGCCGCGGACGTTTAAGTAAAGAAACAAAAGCGCCGCGTCGGGCTCTGACGCGCGGCAGAGCGCCGGGGCCGCCGTTTTAAGGTCCGCGCGCAGTATAAGCGTTCTGTCCGCCGTAATTATCCCGCCTTTCCGTAAGTATGATATTACATTATACCAAAAAAGAGTTAAAAAGTAAAGGCGATTTTGTTACTGATTAGTACTGGATTTTTAAAAATAGTATGATATAATATAAATGGATAGATG
Organism: Clostridia bacterium; assembly: GCA_017444965.1. GTDB lineage: Bacteria > Bacillota > Clostridia > Oscillospirales > Butyricicoccaceae > RGIG3513. Next base: position 22,215 of record JAFSVO010000297.1, read on the forward strand.
AATTGAAAAGTCTTCGACTTTTCGTGAATTGCGCCTCCCCAAAAAGTTTTCACTTTTTGTGGTCCCCTGACAGAATTATTGGCTCTCGGGCGAAATGAATTCGCCCTTCGCCGTTACGCCGCATTCGCGGCGCGGGGCAGAAGCCCCGTCCTCCGCTGCGCTGCGGAAGTCGCGTGAATTGAACGGCGAGCCGTTCGTGAATTGCAAAACTATGTTTTGCATTAAGGTATGCGGCTTTGCCGCATCTATCAATAATGCGCCCTGCGGGCGCATACCTTAATGAACTTTACAGAAGTTCAATTCATGCAGACGCAGTCTGCAATTCATGACCGCAGGTCAATTCATGAAAACGCGGCGCGTTTTCAATTCATTCCTTAAAAAACAAAGGAGGTCTTGCGTATGAAAACTGTTGTCTTTTCCGACGGCGGACGCCCCGGTTACAAAGCCGATATCCTGTCATACCCTGCGATCTCCTGGATGATAGACGCGGTATCCGGCGCGGGCGACGGGGTATACTGCGCCGCGCCCTTTGACGGCGCGGACGCGCGCGCGCAGGCTTACGGCGACGAGAAAGCTCTTTTCGCCTCGCTCCCGAAAGATACCGTCGCGCTCGTGTTCACGGGGGCTTTTCCCTGCCTGTCGCGCGACACCGTGGAAGATTTTTACAAAAAGGGCTGCGGTCACGTCCTCCGCAAGGGGGATACGGTCGCGGCTTATTGCGTTAAAGCGGGCGACTATCCCGCCGATATAAACGCCTTTCAGCCGGTAGATATACCCGACGGCGAATGGGTGGAGGCGAGCTCGCCCGAAAACGTCTACGCTATCCAGGAGGCGCTGCGCCGTAAGATAAATTTGAGTTTTATGAAAAAGGGCGTGTATTTAGTCGACCCGAACACGACGCACATAAGCCCCAAAGCGCGCGTCGGCGCGGGCACGCGTATTCTTCCCGGGTGCCTTATCTACGGCGAGAGCGAGATAGGCGAAAACTGCGTTATAGGCCCGAATTCCCTTTTGCGCGACGCGCATGTCGGCGACGGGACGACGGTCAACGCGTCTCAGATAACCAAAAGCTCGGTCGGCAGAAACACGACGGTCGGCCCCTTCGCCTATATCCGCCCCGATTGTATGGTGGGCGATAACTGCCGCATAGGCGATTTCGTCGAACTTAAAAATTCCTACGTAGGCAATAAAACCAAGGTGTCGCACCTGACTTATATCGGCGACAGCGACTTCGGCGAGAATATAAACGTCGGCTGCGGCGTCGTGACGGTAAATTACGACGGCATGAACAAGTACAGAACGACGGTCGGCGACAACGCCTTTATCGGCTGCAACGTAAACCTCGTCGCGCCGGTGACCGTCGGCGCGGGCGCCTTCATCGCCGCGGGCTCGACCATTACGCGGGAGGTCACGCCCGACGCGCTGGCTATCGCGCGCGAGCGGCAGAGCGAGATAAAAGACTGGGCGAAAAGACGCAGAGAAGCTAAGAAACTGAAATAATTTAATATATAACAGGGGGTAAACAGCATGATCTCACACGGCACGAAAATCAAGATCTTTTCCGGCAATTCCCATCCTCAGCTCGCTAAAGAGATAGCCGAGCAGCTCGGTCTTTCGGTAGGAAAGGCGACTGTCGGCAAGTTTTCCGACGGCGAGATATCCGTTTCGATAGGCGAAACGGTGCGCGGCTGCGACGTGTTCGTCGTACAGTCCACCTGCAACCCGGTAAACGACAACCTTATGGAGCTTCTTATCATGATAGACGCCTTCCGCCGCGCCTCCGCGGGAAGGATCACAGCCGTCATCCCCTATTTCGGGTACGCGAGGCAGGACAGAAAGGCAAAGGCGAGGGACCCCATCTCTGCCCGTCTTTGCGCCAACCTTTTAGAGACGGCGGGCGCCGACAGAGTACTTACGATGGACCTTCACGCGGCGCAGATACAGGGCTTCTTCAACATCCCCGTCGACAACCTTCTCGGTACGACGCTTTTAGCCCCCTTCTTTGCCGAACAGTTCGGTGAAAAGACGAACGATTTCGTCGTCGTGTCGCCCGACCTCGGCTCGGTTTCCCGTGCGAGAAAGTTTACCGAAAAGCTTGAAGTGCCCCTTGCCATCATAGACAAACGCCGCCAGAAGGCGAACGTGTCCGAGGTCATGAACATAATAGGCGAGGTAAAGGACAAAAAGGTCATGCTCGTCGACGATATGATAGACACCGCCGGCACCCTCTGCAACGCGGCGGCGGCGCTCGTGAACATAGGCGGCGCGAAGGACGTTTTCGCCTGCGCGACCCACGGCGTGCTCTCGGGCCCCGCTATCGAGAGAATTGAGAGCAGCCCGATAAGCAAGTGCTACGTGCTCGACACGGTGCCCCTTTCCGCCGAAAAGCGCATAGACAAGATAGAGGTGCTGCCCGTTTCGAGAATGTTCACCGAAGCGATAAAACGCATCTACGAAGAGTCTTCCGTTTCCGACCTCTTCAGTTGAGAAAAGAGTGATATAAGATTTTCAGACGAAAAAAAGCCGAAAAGCCCTTAAAAGTCGATTTTATAGTCGCGGGGCTCGGAAACCCGGGCTCAAGGTATAAAACGACGAGGCACAACGCCGGGTTTATCGCCGCCGACGCGCTCTGCAAAAAATTCGGCGCGCGCATGCGCAAGGTGAAATGTCACGCCCTCTACGAGCTTATAGACGTAGAGGGGAAAAGCGTCCTCGTCATGAAGCCGCAGACCTATATGAACCTGTCGGGCGAGGCGGTGCGCGACATGGCGCAGGCGTATAACGTGCCCCCCGAGCGGATAATCGTCATTTTCGACGACGCCGACATAAAGGAAGGCGGCATACGCATAAAGCGAAACGGGTCGGGCGGTACTCATAACGGGCTTAAAAGCGTCATATATCAGTTAGAGAGCGACGCCTTTCCGCGCATAAAGATAGGCATAGGCGACAAAGGCGACAGCGATATGGCGGATTTCGTCTTAAGCGATATGGAGGGCGACGTTTACAAAACGGCGTCCGAGACGGCGCCCGAGGCAGCCGTCGCCCTGATAACTCTCGGCATAGACGAGGCAATGCAAAGGTTCAACAATAAACGTAATTAAAAAGCGTCGACACCCGGCCGCGTAATGCTGCCGGGCAAACGCGTTTGAAAGGAAGCTATGCGGGAGCTTACGGAGGTCATAAGAGCGCTTTCGGAATACCGGGCGTTCGCGAAGGAATTAAAAGCGAATAGAACGGTTTCGATATACGGCGCCGCCCCCGTGCACCGCGCGCATTTCTGCGCCGCTCTGCTTTCGGACCTTAAAAAACCCATATGCGTTATAACGCCCGACGACCGCGCCGCGCGCGTTTTCGCGTCCGACGTTGAGAGCTTTACGGGCGAAGCTCCGGCGCTTCTGCCCTCGCGCGAGCTTTTGTTTTTCGAAACGGACGGCGTCTCGCGCGAGCTTGAGCAGGCGCGCCTTTCGGCGTTTTACGGCTTTTACTCGGGCGAAAAGCGGGTGCTTATCGGCTCGGCTGAGGCGTTTATGCTCCGCACCCTGCCCGAAAGCGCGCTTTTGACCCTTGCCTTCGAGATAAAAAACGGCGGCACTTACGACCTTAAAGAGCTTTGCGAAAAGCTCACGGCGTGCGGCTACAAGCGCTGTCTTCAGGTCGAGGGGGTCGGGCAGTTCGCGCTTCGCGGCGGCATACTCGATATATTCCCGACGGGGAAAAGCGCCCCCGTCCGCGCCGAATTCTTCGGCGACGATATAGATCTTTTAAGTTATTTCGACGTAAACACGCAAAGGCGCACCGACAATATCGAGTCGGCGCTTATCCTCCCCGCGAGGGAGGCGCAGCCCTGCGCCGCGCCCGGCGGGACCGCGGGCTTTTGCGAGGCTCTTCTGCGCGCGGCTCAGAAAAAGAACGCCCCGCAGGAGCTTAAAAAGCTTATGACAGAGGACGCCGAGCGAGCCGAAAACGGCATTCTGGCATCAACCGACAGATGGTTCGGCTTTATATATCCCTTCGCGAGCGGGCTTTCCTTTATTCCCGACGACGCCGCGATCTTAATAAGCGACGCGTCGGCGGTATCGTCCGCGGCGGAGGGCTTTGAAAAAAGGCTTGAAAGCGATACCGAAGACCTTATAAAGCGCGGCATGATACCGCCCGACAAGGACGGATGGGGGCTTTCGGCAAAGGCGTTCTGCGCCGCGCTGTCGCGGCATCCTCTGGGGCTTACCGATTCTTTTCTCGCGTCTTCTCTTTTCACGCCGCAGACGGTGCTTTCCTTAAACGCCAAGCAGCTTTCCTCCGCGGGCAACCTCGAGACGATGATACAGGACTTAGAGGGCTACGTCGGCGTAAAATACTGCCTCTACGCCCTTACGGGCACGCCAGTCGCCGCGCGGTCGCTATGCGAGATACTGCGCGACCGCGGCTTTACCTGCGTCAGCGACGAAGAGCAGGCGGGCGAGGGCAGGGTTTGCGTTCTGCCGGCGTCCCTCTCCGACGGGTTCGAGTACCCGGCAATAGGCTTTGCCGCCGTCTGCTCGGGCGAGGGGAAAAGCAGAAGGGCGAAAAAGGCCAGAAAGGCGTCTTCGAAAAACGCCCTTAAAAGCTTTGACGACCTGACCCCCGGCGACCTTGTGGTGCACGAGCATCACGGCATCGGGCGTTTCGTTTCGATAGAGAGCATAAAGGTTGAGAACGTAAGACGAGACTATCTTAAGATAGCCTTCGACGGCGGCGACAACCTCTACGTCCCGGCGACGGCGCTGCATTTAGTCAGCAAATACGTCGGCGGCGGAGAAAATACCAACGTAAAGCTTGCGCGATTAGGGGGCGCCGCGTGGGAAAAGACGCGCGCCCGCGCCAGGCAGTCGGCGCGCGACCTTGCGCAGAAGCTTATCGCGCTTTACGCCGAAAGGCAGAAGGTGCAGGGCTTTTCCTTCGACCCCGACAACGACTGGCAGCAGGCGTTTGAAGAGTCCTTCGAGTTTGAAGAGACGGAGGATCAGCTCGTCTGCACTCGCGAGATAAAAAACGATATGGAGAGCCCCCACCCGATGGACCGCCTTCTGTGCGGCGACGTCGGCTTCGGCAAGACGGAGGTCGCCTTCCGCGCCGTTATGAAATGCATCCTTTCGGGAAAGCAGGCGGCTATCCTCGCGCCGACCACCGTGCTCGCGCGGCAGCATTTCGTAAACGCGAGCCAGCGCTTTTCGGGTTATCCGATAAAGATAGAATTACTCAGCCGCTTCAGAACGCCCGCGCAGATAAAGGCGTCTTTAAAGCGTATCGCCTCGGGCGAGAGCGACCTTGCGATAGGCACCCACCGTCTTTTGCAAAAGGACGTGTCCTTCAGCGATTTGGGGCTTTTAGTCGTCGACGAGGAGCAGCGCTTCGGCGTTTCCCACAAGGAAAAGATAAAGCAGATGACCAAATCGGTCGACGTGCTGACACTTACGGCGACCCCCATACCGCGAACGCTCAACATGGCGCTTTCGGGCATACGCGACATGTCGGTGCTTGAGGAAGCGCCCCTCGGCCGCCAGCCGGTGCAGACCTACGTTTTAGAGTACGACGAGCACGTTATCCACGACGCGATAAGGCGCGAGCTTGCGCGCGGCGGGCAGGTCTATTACCTTCACAACAGGGTGGAAACAATAGCGAGATGCGCTACCCGCCTTCGCGAGGCGTTCCCCGACGAGAATATCGCCGTGGCGCACGGGCAGATGGACGAGCGCGAGATGGCGGAAGTGCTCGACCGCGTATATTCGGGCGAAATATCCGTGCTCGTCTGCACGACTATCATAGAAACGGGCGTCGACATATCTAACGTGAACACGCTTATAATAGAAGACGCCGACCGCATGGGGCTCGCGCAGCTTCATCAGATAAGGGGCAGGGTCGGGCGCTCGCCGCGCCGCGCTTACGCCTATTTCACCTACAGGCGCGGCAAGGTGCTGACCGAGATAGCGCAGAAGCGCCTTTCGGCGATACGCGAGTTCGCCGAGTTCGGCTCGGGCTTCAAGATAGCCATGCGCGACCTTGAGATACGCGGCGCGGGCAACTTACTCGGCGCCGAGCAGAGCGGGCACCTTATGTCGGTCGGGTACGACATGTACCTGCGCCTTTTGTCGGAGGCGACGAGCGAGCTTCGCGGGGAAGAGCGCGCCGAGCAGGCCGACTGCACGGCGGACATACTCGTTTCCGCCTGCATACCTCAAAGCTACGTAGAGGACGCGGGCGCGAGGATAGACCTTTACCGCAGGATAGCGAAAATTACGGACGAAGACGATCTGTCCGACCTTCAGGACGAGCTTTGCGACCGCTTCGGCGATATTCCGAAGCAGGTGCAGGCGCTTTGCGATATAGCCCTTCTGCGAGCCGAGGCGGCGTCGCTCGGCATTTCCGAGATAACGCAGAGGAACAACAAAATGTACTTCGCCCTAAAGCAGGCGGAGCCGGAAAAGGTAGTCGCCCTTTGCGGCAAAAGGGATTTTTACGGAAGACTTCACCTAAACGCGACGGGAAGGCCGGTATTTACGCTGACCCTAAGGCCCGACGAAGACCCGCTCGCGGCGGCGAAAAAGCTTGTTAAACTTTACGGACAGGGAGGACCGGCACAATGAAAAAAATAATTCTTATTCTGCTTTCGGCGGCGCTCGCTCTTCTTCTGTGCGCCTGCGCCGGCACGCGCACCGCCCTGACCGTCGGCAAAAACAGGATAGACGAGGCGGAATACGCCTTTTACTTAAACTACAACAGATACGTAAACGGCGCGGACGCCGAGCCGGACATGAAAGCCGTGCGCGAAGAGGCGGTAAAGCAGATAGTGAGAAACGAGATAGTCCGCATAAAGTGCCGCGAGATGGGGCTTACGTTAACGGGCGAGCAGAAGAGCAAGCTTAAGGAAGACA
>JAFSVO010000025.1 GCA_017444965.1 Clostridia bacterium
GGGTTCTAATCCCTCCTTCTCCGCAATACAAAAATAACACCCTTTTGGGTTTTATTTTTGCGTGGCGGTGTTTTTGTGTCCGCAGGAATAAAAATCGTTTTTCGCGCAAGCGAAAACATCGTTTGACCGGGCAGCGCCCGGTCAACATCGTTCTTTCAATAAACCTGCACCGTTCGCGGACACAAAACGAGGTTGCGGCATAGCCGCAAACGATGTTATGCGCTGCATAAACGATGTGCGCTTTCAGCGCAACGATGTTACTGCTTACGCAGTAAACGAAGACGTTGCGCTTCGCGCAGTTAAATGATATTGATCCGGTAGAAATAATAATAGACAGTACGCGTGACAAGACCGCTCGTTACGTAACAGACGGTCGCGATTTGTGCTACGCGGTCGCAAAGGCATGTACGGAAGCTTTGAAAAAATACGGCTTTCGCGGGTATTTCTCTTCCACAGGAGGAAATTGCAGCAACGGTTTTGGAGACGCAATAGACATCAATATGCTGCTTTTCGTAAAGGCGTACGCGCTGAACGCTTTAGACGTAAGAACGCTAAAAACGGTAAGCCGCGGGAACAAGAGTTGGAAACGTTCCGAAAGCACGTCTTTTAATAAAGAAACGGACCTGCTGCTGTTTGATATGTAAACAATACAAGCAACTGCCCTGTGTCTGTTGTCAGACGCAGGGCAGTATTTTGCAGGACATAGAACCGTCCCCTGTCTTATTTCAATAAACCTGCAAAAACCCGCGGCGGAGCGATTATCGCTCCGCCGCGTTTTTTCAATCAGCGTTAATCAGAGGACCGTCCCCCGATCGACTAAATATCCTCAGGATCGGTCGAACGGAACGCCTCGGTATCGAAAAACTCGTAAAGGCTTATGCCGAAGCCGTCGCAAAGCATTTTGAGCGTGACTGCGCCCGGATTTTTGCTTTTTCCGTACAAAATGCTCTTAATGGTGGACGGCGACACGCCGGAGCGTATCGAAAGCATATATATCGACATATTTCTTTCACCGGACAGAGCCAGTATGCGGTCTTTGACCTCTGAATAAGTATTCATCCGATACCCTCCTTTTTCAAGAAAAGTATATCGGATATTATTGACAAAATAGGGCGATATATGATACTATTAGGGCGATATATAGACCGTTTTTATGCGGTCATTAATTAAAGGAGGAAGTTATATGGCAACAATGGAAGAAAAAACGAGCGCCTTTACGAAGCTTATGCAGGAGGGCGTCATAACCGCCACGGAATTTGCAGCCATAATCGGCGCATTGAACGGCGGCGGAAGCGTTCCGCAGAAGGAAAAGACCCCCTTGGAACAGAATTATGACGAAGTATTCTCAAAACATATCATAAACGCCTTTAAATCTCCGGGATCGTGCAAATGGCCTCCGCTCGAGCAGGATATGATAAAGAAAGGCAACGTGAAAATACTCGGAAAAGACACGGAGTGCACCTATATTGAAACCTACATCGACGCCACGAACTCTTACGGCGCTTTACTTCGCAAAAAATTGTTGCTTGTATTAGAGGACGGAAAAATCACAAGGGCTTTGGAAGAAGCGCAGACAAGCGGCGTAACGCTTCTCGGTATGCTGGCAAACGCTGCGCTTAAAGGCAGCTGGACCGATATCGTTAAACTCTGATATCCGGCAGGCAAAAGCAGCGTTTCCATCTTCACACGGCATTATAAAACTAAAAGGGTGTGAACGTTTAAAATGAGCATTAAGTGCAGAAATTGCGGAAAAGAAATTGACGAAAACAGTCCTATTTGTATGTATTGCGGCACCGAAGTACCGGAAAGCGAAATAAGTCCGGAGGCAAAAGTTACGATGCACACGTCTAACGTCCCCTCCTCCAGCAACGCTTCTTCGGCAAAAGCGACAGGCGCCGCTCTTATCATAATCGGTATGATACTTGACATAGTATCTATAATTATGATAGTAAGTTCAAGCTACGGCGCTTTCGGTATCGTTACGGCGATAGGAACCATTTTATTCATCATAGGAATAGCCCTTGTCGCCAACGGGTAATACCTTCACCGCCGCATTATGACACGAGTTCAATTATTACAAGAGAAAGAAAGGAGAGTTAGCATGAAAAAAATATTATCTGCCATCGGCTTTTTCAGCGGCATAGGATTTTTGGCACTCGGCGTTCTGATGGTATCAGGCGCATTTGATAATTACGGAATAATGACCAGCTTTGGTATTTTCTTTATGCTTGTCGGCATAGCCGTTTCTTGTGCGTTCGGGATCAAATATACAGAGTCGCTTTAATTAAAAAGCCTACGCTGAAACCCCCGTCGCATTATAACACGAGATAATTTTCAAGGCAAACGATAATGTGAAAAATGGAGGATCTATTATGAATTCTGAAAACTATTATCCGAACAAACTGATGCTTGCCACGATTATTGCCCTTGTCTCTTTTTTCTCGTCTGTATTTGGTTTTATTCCCGGCATCGTTGCTTTAAAAATGGCGAATGAACTGCCCGAAAACTACAATACAACTGACGTAAAGCGCGCAAAAGGATTTGCTACCGCTGCGATCGTTATTGCGATTATTGAGGTGGTTGTAGGCGTTCCTCTTCTTATTACCTTATTAAATCAGTAAAGAGCTTGCATAAGGCTGTTTTTTTGGTACGTTGTTAAACGATCATCACTTTTTGTAAAAACAGCGGCGGAGCGATATTCGCTCCGCCGCGTTTTTAATTATTGTCAATCAGAGGACCGTCCCCTGATCGGTCATTCGACCGTTACCGACTTTGCGAGGTTTCTCGGTTTGTCTATGTCGCACCCGCGGGCAACGCCGACGTAATAGGCGAAAAGCTGCATGGGGACGATAGAAAGGCTCGCCGAAAGGAAGGAGGACGTTTCGGGTATCTTGACGACGTGGTCGCACACCTCGCCGTCGGGCTTAAAGTCGCCGTTCGTGACGAGTATAACGTCGGCGCCGCGCGCCTTGACCGATTTTACGTTGGATATCGTCTTTTCGTAAAGCGCGGGGTCGCACGCTAAAGCTATCACGACGGTGCCCTTTTCAATAAGAGATATCGTGCCGTGCTTAAGCTCGCCGCCGGCGTACGCTTCGCTGTGTATATAGGATATCTCCTTAAGCTTTAAGGACGCCTCCTGCGCCGCCGCGCAGTCTACGCCGCGTCCTATATAGAACATATGGTCGCGGTTATAGTAAAGGGACGCCAGCTTCTGAAGCTGCTCGCGCAGCTTTAAGTCTTCTTCTATAAGCTCGGGAAGTCGCGCTATCTCGGCGCAGTACTTTTTGGCTTCCTCCTCCGTCGTGTGGCCGCTCGCGAGCCCCGCCTTTACGGCGATAAGGTAAAGCGCGGCGAGCTGCGACGCGTACGCTTTCGTAGTCGCGACGGCTATCTCGGGCCCCGCCCAGGTGTAAAGCACGCCGTCCGCCTCACGCGCGGCGTTCGACGCCACGACGTTCACGACGCCGACGGTGCGGGCGCCCTTCTTTTTAGCCTCGCGCATGGCGGCGAGCGTGTCCGCCGTTTCGCCCGACTGGCTTATGACTATGCAGAGGTCGTCGGGGCCGATAATGGGGTCGCTGTACCTGAATTCGGAAGCTATCGTCGCGGTCACCGGTATCCTCGAAAGCTTTTCTATCATGACCTTGCCGACAAGCCCCGCGTGAAGCGCCGAGCCGCAGGCGACGATATGTATGCCGCGTATGCCGCGGAAAAGATCGTCCGACAGTCCGCATTCCGAAAGCGCGGGAAGCCCGTCTTTGATGCGCGGCATTACCGTGTCGCGCACCGCCTTGGGCTCTTCCATTATCTCTTTTATCATGAAATGCTCATAGCCGCCCTTTTCGGCGGAGGATAAGTCCCACGTCACCGTGTTTATCTCTTTTTCAATGACCTGTCCTATGTCGTTATAGACGGTAACGCCGTCGGGGGTGACTCTTGCCGCCTCGCCGTCGTTAAGCACTATAAACTTCCTCGTCATCTGCAGTATGGCGGGGATGTCGGAGGCTATCATATTCTCCCCTTCGCCTATACCTATTATTAACGGGTTGTCGCGGCGGGTGCAGAACATCTCGCCCGGTCTGTCGGCTGAGATTATGGCGAACGCGTAAGCGCCGCGCAGTCTGTGCGAAAGCTTTAAAAGGGTGTCGATAGGGTCGCCCTTGTAATACTTCTGGAAAAGGTGCGCCGCGACCTCGCTGTCGGTGTCCGACTTGATGTGAAAGCCCTCTGCTTTGAGCATCTCGCGTATTTCGAGATAGTTTTCAAGTATGCCGTTATGCACGAGCGCTATCGTCCGGTTATCGCTTAAGTGAGGGTGCGCGTTTACGTCGGACGGCTCTCCGTGGGTCGCCCATCTCGTGTGGCCGATGCCGCAGGTCGATTTAAAGCCGCCTATGCTTTGAAGCTTTTCGTCAAGCTCCTTAATCCTGCCCTTGGTCTTTACCGTTTCTATCCTGCCGTCCTGTATAAGGGCGACGCCCGCAGAATCGTAACCTCTGTATTCAAGCTTGTAAAGGCCGTTCAAAAGTACGGGCACAGCTTCCCTCTTGCCCGTAAAACCAACTATACCGCACATATTTAAAAAAACTCCTTAAAATACATATTAATAATATGACGTTTGCGGCGGGGTCTGTTCCGCAGGTCGCCCTGCGGGTTTGTCCCGCGGCTTTTGCCGCACGTCCGCGGCAGGAGGCATCCGCCGATAATTTCGATTTTCGGGGCTTTCGCCCCAACCTCCGTCCTCGTCAGCCGTGTTTACGGCTCAGGCGCTTCTTTTCATTTAATAATACTTTTCTTTCAAACCTCCCTGACCGCCGCGGCTATTACGTCCGCCGCTTTTTTCGCCATGGCTCTGACCTTTTCTTCGTCGCTTCCCTCGACCATGACGCGTACCTTGGGTTCGGTGCCCGACGGTCTTATCAGTATCCTGCCGTCTTTGCCGAAAAGCCCGGCTATCTCGGCTTCCACCGCCTTGACCGCAGGGAGAGACGCGACCTGTTTTTTAAGCTGATTGCTCACCTCCACGTTTATCATTACCTGCGCGAATGATTCTATTTTCTTTGAAAGATCGGAAGCTTTCATCCCGGTCTTTTTCAGCATTGAAAGCATCTGCACCGCCGTCATTTCTCCGTCGCCCGTCGTGCAGTAGTCGGTCATTATTATATGCCCCGACTGCTCGCCGCCGACGTTGAAGCCCTCTTTCACCATCTCTTCAAGCACGTATCTGTCGCCGACCGCGGTCGTGCGGCTCTCCATCCCGCGGGCGTGAAGGAAGTTGTGAAGCCCCAAATTGGACATGACCGTAACGACGGCGCCGCGCTTGAGCCTTCCCGTATTTTTAAGATATTCCGCGAGCGCGCATATCATTCTGTCGCCGTCTATATATTCGCCCTTTTCGTCGGTCATAAGGCAGCGGTCGGCGTCGCCGTCGAACGCGACGCCCGCGTCGAAGGAGCCGCGTTTGACAAGCTCGGAAAGCCCCTCCATATGCGTGCTGCCGCATTTGTCGTTTATGTTGACGCCGTCGGGCTCGCAGTTTATAAAGGTGCATTCGGCGCCGAGGGAATCGAAAATGAGCTTCGCCGTTTTGTATGACGCGCCGTTCGCGCAGTCTACGGCTATTTTAAGCCCGTCTAAGTCTTCCGACTTCGAGGCTATAAACGCCGCGTATTCTTCGGCGGGGTCGCCCTTCCATTCCTTTTTGACGCCTACCGCGGCGCCGTCGACTACCGCGTCCGCGGGCGGCGCGTCTATGTACGCTTCAATTCTTTCCTCCTGCCCGTCGGAAAGCTTGTAGCCGTCGCCGCCGAATATCTTTATGCCGTTATGCTCGAAGGGGTTGTGCGACGCCGAAAGAACTATCCCCGCGTCGACGTCACGGTTTCCCGCCGTAAAAAACGCTATCGCCGGGGTCGGCAGAACGCCTAAGTCGCACACGTCGGCACCCGCCGCGCAAAGCCCCGATATAAGCGCCGCGCAAATCATGTCGCCCGATATCCTCGTGTCGCGCCCCACTATAAAGAGGGGCTTTTTGCCGAGATCCTTCTTTAATACGTAAGCCGTCGCAAGCGCCGCGTCGTATGCCAGCTTTACCGTAAGCTCTGTCCCCGCGACGCCTCTTATCCCGTCTGTTCCGAAATATTTGCCCATTTTTATCTCCTTAAAGCTCAAGTTGTCCCGCGAAAGGTATTTTCAGGTGGTCGTAAGCGGCCTTCGTCACGCATCTGCCGCGCGGCGTTCTGTTCAAAAAGCCTATCTGCATAAGGTACGGCTCGTAAACGTCTTCGAGCGTGACGCTCTCTTCCCCTATCGTGGCGGCGAGCGTCTCAAGCCCGACGGGGCCGCCGCCGAAATTCCTGATTATGCTCTCGAGCATGCGTCTGTCGGTGACGTCAAGCCCCAGCCCGTCTATTTCAAGCGCCGAAAGGGCGACGTCGGCTATCTTGCGCGTAATCTTACCCTCGCCCTTTATCTGGGCGTAATCTCTTACCCTTTTGAGTATGCGGTTGGCTATACGCGGCGTCCCGCGAGAACGGGCGGCTATCTCGCGCGCGCCCTCCTTTTCGGCGTCTATCCCCAGAATGTCCGCCGAGCGCAGAACTATGCGCGTAAGCTCCTCGACCGTATAAAGCTCGAGCCGGAACTGAACGCCGAACCTGTCGCGCAGAGGCGACGAAAGCTGACCCGCCCTCGTCGTCGCGCCTATGAGCGTGAACTTGGGAAGGTCGATACGCATCGAGCGCGCCGACGGGCCCTTGCCGAGCATTATGTCAAGCGCGAAATCCTCCATTGCGGGGTAAAGTATCTCTTCGACCGCGCGGTTTAGGCGGTGTATCTCGTCAATAAATAATATATCGTTGTCATTTAGGGTGGTGAGAAGCGCCGCAAGGTCGCCCGCCTTTTCTATCGCGGGGCCGGAGATGACGCGGATGCTGACGCCCATCTCGTGCGCGATAACTCCCGCGAGCGTCGTTTTGCCGAGCCCCGGCGGGCCGTAAAGCAGAACGTGGTCGAGCGGCTCGCATCTATATTTCGCCGCCTCGATAAATATGCGCAGGTTTTCCTTAGACCGCTCCTGCCCGACGTAATCTTCGAGCGTTTCGGGTCGAAGGGACGCCTCCGCCTTGTCGCTGTCCAGAACGGTGCTCGCGACGATCCTCTCTTCAATATCCGAACCGAATTCAAGCGCCATAATTTCTCCTTACTGCAGCATAAGCTTTTTGAGCGCCGCGCGGACGAGCTCTTCCGACGAAAGCCCCTGCGTTTTCTCCCCCGAAAGCGCCTTTAACACCTGCTGCCTCGTGTAGCCGAGCCCGATAAGCGCCGCGACCGCGTCGGAAAACGCCGCGTCTGTATCCGCTGGGACGAACGCCGCGCCCGCGTCGGAAACGCTTATATCGAGCTTGTCCTTCAAATCGAGCAATATCCTCTGCGCAAGCTTCTTGCCGACGCCGGACGCCGCGCATATGGGCGCCTCGTCAGCCGTCGCGATGCAGGAAGCCAGCTTTTCGGGCGTTACGACGGAAAGGATCGATATCGCCGCCTTGGGACCCACGCCCGACACGCCGATAAGCTGCTTAAAGCATAAAAGCTCGCTCTGCGTTTTAAAGCCGTAGATCTTCATCACGCCCTCGGCTATATATAAATAGGTATAAAAAAGTACCTCTTCGCCCTGTTTGACCGCCGAAACGGAGTTTAAAGAGGTGTTGACCGCGTAGCCGACGCCGCCCGCCTCGATAACGGCGAGGTTCGGCTCGAGAATTGCCGCTTTGCCCTTTATGTAGTAGTACATTTCCACGCTCCATACTAAATAATACGTATTCCATTTTATAAATATATCATATATAATTGATTTATGCAAGGGCGAGACTGCACATATTTAATAAATAGGATATCCGTCAAAAAATAATGCAAAAAAGTGTTGACTTATAAAAAAAAGGGTGTTAATATAAAGTTAATTATGAATAAAAGATTTTCCCGAGAGGAAGGAGTTCTTGAATTATGAAAAAGACACTGAGCATCATCCTTGCCGTATGCGTCGTTCTGTCTCTTGCGGTGATATCCGTTTCCGCGAAGACTTATACCGACGTACCCGACACCCACTGGGCGAAAGCTCCGATCGACAAGTGGACCACCAATAACGTTATGGTCGGCAAGACCGACACCGTCTTCGGCGTCAATGATTACATGACCCGCGGCGAGATAGCGGAGATACTTAACAACCTGCTCCGTAAGTCGAACGTCAGCCTTACCGTTCTTTCAAAGTTCAGCGACGTCGACACTACGACCCCCTATGCGCAGGCTATAGCCAACTGCTCCGAGTACGGCATCTTCACCGGTTACTCCGACGGCACCTTCCGTCCTACCGAGAACGTCTCGCGTGAGCAGCTTATCTCCACGATAGGCCGCGCCATCGACCTTACCTCCAACGGTAACGAAGCTTCCAGGTACAACGATAAGGCCACCATCAGCGAGTATGCTCTGCCTTTCGTCAACGGCCTCACCAAGGACGGCAGACTTATAGGCTATCCCGACGGCTCCGTCAAGCCCGCGAGATTCATCTCTAAGGCCGAGACCGCGAAGCTCCTCTTCAACATAGTCGACGTTTACGTCACCTCCCCCGGTTCCTACAACGTAACGCCCGGCCAGATCGTCTTCGTTGCGACCGAAGGTAACGTCAACTTCACCGGCGGCCAGCCCGAGTCGGTCGTCGTGTCCCAGCAGTCCGCGGTCACCGTTCCCGAAGGCACCAAGGTCGTCAACAAGGCGAACGGCACCGTAACGGTCAACAATAACAACGTAACTCAGCAGACCTCGATAATCGCTCCCGCTCCGGCTGACACCGGCACGACCGTTTCCGGCGGCACTTCCTCCGGCGGCGGCGGCTACAAGCCCTCTTCCTACAAGGCGACCTTTGAAGTCAAAGGCGACGTCAAGGGCGGCGGCAAAGCGACCGAGACCTCTTCTCCCGTTACTGTTTCTACCACCGCTAAGATCACGAACACCATCCTTAC
>JAFSVO010000026.1 GCA_017444965.1 Clostridia bacterium
GGATTTCAACGATTTCTGCGAGCGTATGAGCGAGCACGACTTAAACCGCAAGGCTCTTGAGGGACTTATCTGCTGCGGCGCGTTCGACAGTATGGGCTATACGCGGGCGGAACTTTTGCAGGTTTACGACAGTATTCTGGACGGGATCTCCATGGAAAAGCGCACCAATGTTACAGGTCAGCTCAATTTATTTGACGAAGGACAGGCGGGCGGCGCGCGCGTCCTTATACCCGACGTTCCCGAGTTTTCAAAAAGACAGCTTTTGTCAATGGAAAAGGCGTCTACGGGGCTTTACCTCAGCGGTCACCCCGCCGAAACGGTGCGCGAGCTGTCTGTGCGCGTCGGCGCGGTGCCGATAGCCGAAGTGCTTTCAGCCAACGCCGACGACGCCTCAGGCGAAAACCCCTACCCCGACGGCTCTTACGTTACCCTCGCGGGCGTCGTGTCCGAGCTTAAGATAAAGCCGACGAAGCAGGGCAAACTTATCGCTTACGCGACGCTTGAGGACGAGAGCGCCGCGGTCGACCTTCTGGTCTTTGACAGCGCGCTTTCAAACGGCGGCAGAAGCGTCACCGAAGACGGGTTTGCCGTCTGCTACGGCAGGATATCCTTGCGTGAGGACGAGCCTTTAAAAGTAATATGCGAGCTTTTCCGCGAGCTTACCGAAGATGAAAGCTACGCCTTCCCCTCCGCGCGGGCGCAGACGGAAGCGGGAAAGAACGGAAACCCCCGCTCGCGCACCTTCTATATAAAGCTTTCGTCCCAAAGCGACGCGCGGCGGGATACGGCGCTTTCGATAATGCGGAAGTACCCCGGAAATTCTGAAATATGCCTATTTTACGCCGACACGCGAAAGACCGAGACGCCGCCCTTCAAGGCGCGCGACTGCGCCGAAGCCTTCCGCGAGCTGTCGGGGCTTTTCGATGAGACCGAGCTTATAATCAAATTCAAGAGGGCAAGAGCATGACCGATTTTGACGAAAGATACTGCGCTCTGCGGCGCGCCGTTATAGAACGGGAATTTGAAAAACTGAACGACAGACAAAAGGACGGCGTTTTCAAGACCGAGGGCCCCGTGCTGATACTCGCGGGGGCGGGCTCGGGCAAAACGACCGTTCTTATAAACCGTATAATAAACCTTCTGCGCTACGGGCGCGGGTACGAAAGCGAGGAAGCGCCTTCTTTCGCGGGCGACCGCGAGCTTGATACACTCGCCTCTTACCTCGGCGGCGACGACGTGCCCGACGGCGAAATACTGCGCCTTTGCGCCGAGGATCCCCCGAAGCCCTACGAGATAATAGCCATAACCTTTACGAACAAGGCGGCTGCCGAGCTGCGCTCGCGGCTTGAGCTTGCCTGCGGCGACGAGGGGCGCGACATATGGGCGCACACCTTTCATTCGGCGTGCACCCGCATACTGCGCTCACACATTGAAAGAATAGGCTACAAGACCCCCTTTACGATATACGACGAGGACGACAAGAAAAAGGCGATCGCGGCGGTTTTTACAGAGCTCGGCATCTCCGAGCGCGGGCTTGAGCCGAAATTTGCGGCGCGGGAAATATCCCGCGCGAAGGATAATCTTATCACGCCCGAAGAGTACGCCGCGTCGGTCGGGCGCGACCCCGTGCGGCAGGCGGCGGCGCAGGTATACGAGCGCTATTCCGGGTTTCTGCGCGCGCAGAACGCCCTTGATTTCGACGATATAATCGTCAAAACGGTCGAGCTTTTCAACACCTGCCCCGACGTGCTTGAATACTATCAGCGAAAGTTCAGATACGTGCTGGTCGACGAATATCAGGACACTAACCACGCGCAGTACGTTTTATGCTCGCTTCTTTCAGGCGGGTACCGCAACCTTTGCGTCGTGGGCGACGACGATCAGAGCATTTACAAATTCCGCGGCGCGACGGTCACGAATATTCTGGAATTTGAGGACGAATATAAGGACGCTTATACGATAAGGCTCGAGCAGAATTACCGCTCTACCGCCTCTATCCTGTCCGCGGCGAACGGCGTAATAGCGAACAACCAGAACCGCAAGGGCAAAACGCTGTGGACCGACAAGGGCGACGGCGAGCCGGTGACCCTTTACACGGGAAACACGCAGGAGGACGAGGCGGAATTCATATGCCGCACGGTGCAGGAGGGCGTGTACGGCGGCGGGCATTATTCAGACTACTGCGTGCTTTACAGAAATCACGCCCTTTCAAACAGCATTGAAAGCGGCTTAAAGCGAAACGGCATCCCCTACCGCATAGTCAGCGGTCTGCGCTTTTTCGACCGCGCCGAGGTGAAGGATATGCTCGCATACCTTTCGGTCGTCAACAACACGGCCGATTCGATACGGCTCGGCAGAATAATAAACGTCCCCGCGCGCGGCATAGGCGCGACCACGCAGGAGCGCGTCGCGTCGATAGCGTTTGAAGAAAATATTTCTCAGTTCGAGGTCATGAAAAACGCCGAAAAATATCCTCAGCTCGGCAAAGCGTATGTAAAGCTTAAGCCCTTTACAGATATGATAGAGTCGTTCATTGAGGCGAAAGACAAGGGGCTTATGGACCTTTACGACAGGATCCTTTCAGAGACCGGCTACGAGGATATGCTTAAGGCGCTGCCGCGGGTCGAGGGCGAGGTTAAGCTCGACAACGTGCTCGAGCTTAAGTCGAATATCGCCGAATATGAAGAGAGAGCCGAAGAGCCGACTCTTAACGGATTTTTAGAGGAGATATCCCTTTTCACCGACATAGACCGCTACGACGAGAACGCCGACGCGGTGACCCTTATGACGATACACAGCGCGAAGGGGCTTGA
>JAFSVO010000027.1 GCA_017444965.1 Clostridia bacterium
CAAAGCCTCGTGAGGCTCGAAGTTGTCAAGTCCGCGCGTTTTGAATCTTTTGAGCATACGCGCTCTGTGTCCGTCGTGTTCGCCCATATTGTCCACCTTATCCCGTTTATTTAAAGTAAAGCTTTATCCCGTCGCGCCCGCTGACCGTGAAGTGTTCTTCCGGAAGGGCTTTAAGCTTGAAGGTATAGCACAAAACGCCGTCTTTTACGTCTGTGACCGCTTTTTCGAGCGCGTCCGACTCAAAAATATAACCGCCGGCGCAGGGCGCTATGAAAAGCTTCAGATCCCGTCCTTTATTTCCGACCGCGCGGCGCAGGGTCTTCCGGTGTAAAGCTCGAACACGGTATAACCGTCTTCTTCCTTCACGTTTACGTCGGTGACCTTCGCCGGCGGCTCCTGCTTTACGGGCTTAGTCCTTTCTATTCTTAAAGACAGGCAGCCGAAGCGGTCGCCTATAAACAGAAGCGGGGTTTTGCCCTGCTTTGTCACGGCTTTCAGCTCGTTTCCCCGCCTGACGGCGGTCACAGCCGTTTCACCGTTAAGCACGAGCACCTTTTCGCCGCGGCGCGACGCGCATGAAACCGTCTTTTTAAAGCCTATGACGGAAAACGCTTGTGAGTTTATTTCAAAAGACTCGCCCGTCACGAAAACGGGGGCGTTTACGCCCGCGTACGTCCGCTTCCCGTATCTTTCGGGCAGGCGTCGGATAAGCGCCGATCCTTTTACAGAGCCGTAGCGAAAAAACACGTGACCGTCCGTTCTGCCCTTCATGCTTATCATATCGAGCTGGGAAACTATCTCTTCGCCGTCTTTCCACGGGGGCGCGGCGTCCTTTTCAGCCGACCTGTAAGCGGCAAGACCTATGTAAAGTGCAACTCCGTTTTTGTCCGCAAGGTCGCTCCACCAGGAAAGAAGCGTTTCGAATTCGCCCTCTTTACCGCCCTGCGCCCAGTAAAGCTGCGGGGCGATATGGTCGACCCAGCGGTTTTTGACCCACGCCCTTGAATCGGCGTAAGAGGAAAAATAACTCTGGTCGCCGACAGTGTCCGAGCCGCCGTTCAGACTTTCCGAGTTTGCCCATATGCCCGAGGGCGCGACGCCGAACTCTACGCCGCGCGCTTTGCATATATCGTGCGTTTCACGGACGAGCGTGTTGACGCTTTCGCGGCGAAAATCGGAAAGGTCGCTCCCGCCGCCGTATTTATTAAAGCTTTCTTTATCGTCAAAATCGGTATGGGGGTAAAAATAATCGTCGTACTGTATACCGTCGACGGCGTAGTTTTCAACTATCTCGCGCACGCCGTCAAGTATTATCTTTCTGGCGTCGGGCGAGCCGGGATCGAAATAAAGCCGCCCGTCGCCGGCGAATATCGCGGTCTGCGGCGCGAGATACGCCGGATGATCTTTTGAAAGGCTATCATGCGCGCTTTCTTTATCGGGAAACTTTTTTACGGTTATCCTGTAAGGATTTATCCACGCGAATATCTTAATACCGTTTCTGCGGCACGCCGAAACGAAATATTCAAGCGGGTCGAAAGATATCTGCGCGCCCTGCTCGCCCGTCAAATATACGCTTGTCGGAAAGACCTTTGACGGATAAAGCGAATCGGCGCAGGGGCGCACCTGAAGAAAAACCGCGTTAAGCCCCGTATCGCGCACGGTTTTTACTATTTCGTCCGTTTCTATTTTTAAGCTTTCTTCC
>JAFSVO010000028.1 GCA_017444965.1 Clostridia bacterium
CAAAATAGAGCGGCTTGCCGTACGGCAAGCCGCTCTTGAAACTGGACAATGAAAAACGCTGCCGTTTTCGGCAGCGTTTTATGTTTAAAAAATCAATAACCGACCTTTTCCCAGCACTCGAAGGGGGCGGCGATCTCGTCGCTTACGAGGACCTGAGTCTTCATAAGCTGGAGCATGGAGGAGGGAACGAGGCTCGTCGGCTTCGCGTGGAGCACGAGGCGAGAGGTCATCCTCTGCCATGAAGAGAAGGTGCAGTTGGTAAGAAGGGCGTGCACCTCGATACGCTCGCGCGAGTTCTTAACGTCGACGGGGCCTATCGTCGCGGCGCAGGGCGGTACGTCGGCAACGTAACCCGACTGGCCGAAAACGCCGTGCAGAGAGTTCTGGGCGATAGTCAGCGGATGAAGTTTTACGACGCGCGCTTCTTTCGTAAGATATTCTTCCATATCGTCGCACATAAACTCGGGCACCGGGTCGATAAACGCCATATGGCCAGTCCATCCGGGGGAGGAGGAGCAGACGTCCGCGCCGCCTTCGCCGCATTCGGTTATCATCTTGGAATAGTGCTTTATGTTCTTGTTCGTGGGATAATGCACGTTCTTCAAAGGCATGCGGAGCTTGGGATCGATCTGATATACGAGGTATTTGAGCATTGAATGCGCAAAGCCCGCCTTATACGTCTCGGGCGCTATATTGCCCTGATCGTCCGCCCACTCGTCCATCGCGAAGAGATGAACGTTTTTGCAGTCTACCTTGAAGTAGTTGATAAGCTGCGCGAGGGGGATATAGGTCTCGGGCTCGGGGTTGCCTAAGATAAGGGTGATCTTTTTGCCTTTTTCGGAGGCTTCCTTTATGCGGGCGAAAAGGGTGGCGATAAGCACGGGATGGGGGTTCATCATAACTTTGACGTTAAATTCGGGGTGCTGCCAGCTTTCGTGCTTTTCAAGATCCTTGCCCGAGAGCTTGCGAAGCTTTTCACAAAGCGCTCTGTCCTTAAAGGGGACAAAATCTGCGGGAATGAAAGAAAAATCGGTCGCGGGTTCAAACTTGCTCATTTAAGACACTCCTCTGTATTTATATTTTTTGCAATTCGCCCTGTAAAATAACTTTTTTGACCTTCATGAAACCGTCTACGATGATCATATCCGCGTCGGCGCCCTCTGAAATATGACCGCGCGAAAGGTCGCCCATGGCGCGCGCGGGATTTAGCGACGCGAAGCGGAATACGTCGCATATCGACGAGCCGGTGTGCATCATAAAATTGCGGCAGGCAACGTCAAGCGTCAGCTTTGAGCCGGCTATCTGCCCGTCCCAGTCGAAGTTTATGTCGGTGACGCCCTCATACCCCTCGCCCGGTACGGGACCGTCGAAGACGCAGGCGTCGGAGATAAGTATTATCTTATCCTTGCCCTTTATTTTGAGGATGAGCCGCTGCATATACGGGTCGACGTGTATGCCTTTAGAATCGCTTATTATCTCGGCGTATATCTCGTCGCGGGAATTTACCGTTTCGTCCACGCAGACGCCGCGCACCTCGGGGTACTTCGGGCGGTCGCCCGTCGCGTTCGTGTGGTGGGTGCCTATTTTAAGACCCAGCGGGATAAGCTCTTCGATGTCCGAAGGCGCCGCCTCGCTGTGAGCTACGGTGAAAACGATATTCGGGTTCGCGCGGCGCACGTCGGAAACAAAGCCCTTCACGCCCGGCCGCTCGGGGGCGACCGACCAGAACTGCGCGAAATCGGCGGCGGCCTCTATTATGGGCATATACTCTTCCTTTTTGATGGGGCCCTTCCACACGTTGCCGCTCTGATTTGCGCCGAACTTGGGATTTAAGTAAGGGCCTTCCATATAAAGCCCTCTTATGACGCGCCCCGCGCCCTTTTTAGAGACCTTACGGTTAAGGGCGGCGCTTTCTATGTACTGCTTTTGATCGAGGTCGTAATAAAGGGTGGGATAGACCGAGGTCGTGCCGTGGGCAAGGGTGATGCGGGCGGCCTTTTCCGGCTCGTTATAATACCAGTAAGAGCCCGCCGCGTGAGTGTGTATGTCGATAAGACCGGGCCCCGCGAAATTGCCCTTCGCGTCGATTATCTCGCAGTTTTCGGGCAGAGGCTTCTTCGGGCCGGCGTATACTATCTTCTTCCCTCTGCAGAGGATGACCCCGTCGGGAATTATGTGATCGGGCTTTACGATATAGGCGTTTACAATGGCTAACATAGCTTTATCCCCACACTTTCGGTATCATATCATATTATTGATTTATATTCTATCAGTTAAGAAAAAATAAATCTATGATTAAATTGCTTTAACGCGGACAAAATAATATATTTTGCGATATAAAAAGCGCAAAACACAACCGAAAGTGTTTTCGGGCGTTAAGGCTTGTCTTGACATAGAAGGCCCGGTCGTTTATCATTTAAGGGCGGGCAAAACGAAAAAGACCGCGCTTACTTAAGCCGCGAAAGGAAAAGAACATGAAAAAGAGTTTATTTCAAAGCAAAGGCAGGTTTTACAAGGCGAATCTGCATACGCATTCCTCGGTGTCCGACGGCGCGCTTACTCCCGAGGAGGTAAAAGAGGCGTACAAGTCTTACGGCTACGATATAGTGGCGTATTCCGACCACGAGGTGCTCGTGCCGCACGACGACCTTCGCGACGACTCGTTTCTGCCTCTTACGGCTATAGAATGCGAGTTTTCGGAGGTGTTCCGCGCCTTCCGCGACCCCGTCACCGGCGAAGAAATAAAGGCGCCCGATTATATAAGAAAACGCAAGGTCTATCACTTTGTTTATATCGCGCCGAGGCCCGACGAGACGTATTATCCGTGGCCGACGAAAAGCTACGTCTGGGGAAACGCCAAAAACTTCATTCAGGACTATTACGTCGGCGAAAAAAGCCGCGCTTTTACCTTTTCAAACGTGAACGCCGCCATACGCGACGCGAAAGAGCACGGCTTTCTCGTCGCCTACTGCCATCCCTTCTGGTCGCAGAACAGGTATGAAGATTACAGCGGGCTTGAAAACCTTGATTTTGTCGAAACGTACAATTCCGCCTGCGAGACCGACGGTTACGTGCTCGACAAAAGCGAACGTCCCTTCGACGATATTCTGAGCCTCGGGAAAAGAGTTTTTCCCGCCTGCTCGGACGACGCCCACCGTCCTGCGCATATAGGCCGCGGCGCGACTTACGTCAAAGCCGATTCGCTTTCGTATGAAGACGTTTTCCGTTCGCTCAAAGCGGGCGACGTTTTCGCTTCGACGGGGCCTGTTTTTAAGGATATTACCTTCGATCCCGAAACGAAAATACTGTCCGTAGAGTCGTCGCCCGTAGGGCTTATCGCCCTTACGATGAATATAAGATACGCGAAAAAACAGGGCGACCTGCGCGAGGGCGAGGTAACGAACGCCGATTTCGACCTTTCGGCGGTTATTGAAAACGTATGCAAATACGGAGTGCCCGAGGACGTTTTCGCCCGTATAACGCTTATCGGCAAAGACGGAAACAGGGCGTACTCAAGAGGATTCTTTATTTCCGAGCTCGCGGCTTTATAAACGCGGAATACGCGGTAAAAAAGGAGCTTCTTTTTTGAAGCTCCTTTCTGTTATTCATCTTTCGGCGGGTAGTATCTCGGGCCGTATATGCCCGTGCCTATGCGGACTATCGTCGCGCCCTCCTTTATCGCTTCCGTAAAGCTTCCGGTCATGCCCATCGAAAGCTCGCGGAAGTCGGCGTTTTTAAAGCCCTTTTCGGCGGCTTTGAAGGCAAGCTCGCGTATCTCCGCAAAGTATCTTCGCGTGTCCTCGGGCGAAGCTGAAGCGGGCGGGATGGTCATAAGCCCGCGGACGCGTATTCGCCCGAGCTTTTCGGCTTCCTCGCACAGCGAAAAAAGCGCATCTGCGAAAACGCCCGATTTGCTTTCCTCGCGCCCGGCGTTTATTTCTATAAAAACGTCCTGCGTTATGCCACGTTTTTCCGCTTCCTTGTTTATTTCGAGCAGAAGCTTTACGCTGTCGGCGCTTTCTATCACGTCCGCGCCCCCGACGACCTTTTTTACCTTGTTCGTCTGCAGGTGCCCTATGAAATGCACCGGCTTTCCGAGATAGGCGCCGCTTTCAAGGTGCGCGCAAAGCTCCTGCGCGTGGTTTTCGCCGAAGAGGTCGACGGGCAAAAGGGCGCTTTCCCTTACCGTGTCCGCGCCGCGCGTTTTGCACACGGCGCACAGAAGCACGTCGGAGGGCGCCCTGCCGGCGCTTTTCGCGGCGGCGGATATTTCCTCGCGCAGGCGCGCGACCTTTTCCGCCATCAAGGCGTTATCGGTAATACTCATTCGCTTAAATAAACGGCGCGGGCGCCGCCGATATATTTCGGACGGGTGCGGGCGCACAGGACGTTCGCCTCGCCTATCTTTTTAACGCTCAAACGCACGGGCACCGCGACGCGCTTTAGGTGCATGCCGATCAGGGTGCCGCCGATATCAAGCCCCGCGTCGGCGCGTATCTCCTCGACCGCGACGGGGTCCTTCATATGCTCGTAAACGGTAACGGCGAAGGAGCCGCCCGCGTGTATCTGCGGCACGACGTTGACTATCTCCCAGCCTTTTTCCAAAGCGAGAGAGCGTTCGACTATAAGGGCGCGGTTCAAGTGCTCGCAGCACTGCGCGGCAAGATGCGCCCCGGCTTCTTTGAGCACGGGCGCTATCCCGTCGTAAACCGCCTTCGCGGCGTCGGGCGAAGAGCCTTTGCCTATCCTTTCGCCGAGTATCTCGCTTGTAGAACAGCCGACGACCAGCACCTGCCCGGGCTTAAGGCCCGAAAGCCCGATAAGCTCGGCTGCCGCGGCGCGCGCCTGCTCTTTTATTTCTTCAAACATAACGGTCATCCTTTCCAAACATTGTTTTTTATTTCGGGGATCTTTATAAGAAACGAGTAAAGAAGCGAGGATACGACGACGCCGACCGCGCCCTGTATCAGGTTGCCCGGCACAGAAAGAAGAGCGCCCTCCGGCTTGCCGAGAATAAGCGATTTGTACGCGAAATATCCCGCCGCCATGAAAAGCTCCGAGGGGACGCCGCTTACGGCAAGCCTTACCGGAAGCTTCGCGCTGCGCGCTTTTTTAAACAAAAGGGCGGCAAAAAGCGCGGTAAGTCCTTTTATAACGAACGTGCCCGGCATGTAGTGAGCATAACCCGCAAGAAGATCGGCGAGCGCAGAGCCGGCAGCTCCTGCCGCAAATCCGTAAACGGGCCCCATAAAATACGCGCTCAAAAGCACGGCGCAGTCGCCTAAATTGGTATATCCCGAAACGGTGGGGATACGCACGGCGAGAGTGCAGACGCATATGAGCGCAGTAAAAAACGCCGTCATTATCATTTTACCGAGTCTACTGTTCATTATATCACAACCTTTTGTTTCCGACAAAACGTCTTTAATGATATGATATACCGTTCCGACCACTTTACAAGAGTCAATTTTGATAAAAATAAAGATGTCAGTTAAAAATTATCAGCCGATTGTGAATTAAGAAACTTTTACCTTGTAAAAAGACGGCGCTTTTGATATAATAATTAAATAAGTTTGTTCATAGGAAAGGGATCGCTTTATGTTCCTTAAAGCATTGGAGATACAGGGCTTTAAATCCTTTCCCGACAAGACGCGGCTCGACTTCGGCAGGGGGATAACCGCCATAGTCGGCCCGAACGGAAGCGGGAAAAGCAATATAGTCGACGCGATACGCTGGGTGCTCGGCGAGCAGTCGGTCAAAACTCTGCGCGGCGGCAAGATGGAAGACGTCATTTTCGGCGGCACCTTAAAGCGCTCGGCGCAGGGCTTCTGCCAGGTGTCGCTTCTGCTCGACAACAGCGACCACGGGCTTTCCTCCGAATACGACGAGGTCGAGGTGACACGCAGGTACTACCGCTCGGGCGATAGCGAGTTCTACATAAACAAAAAAGCCGTGCGTTTAAAAGACGTGCACGAGTTATTTATGGACACGGGCGTCGGGCGCGACGGATATTCGGTCATCGGACAGGGCAGGATAGACGAGATACTCTCGGTAAAAAGCGTGGACAGGCGCGAGATATTCGAAGAGGCGTCAGGCATATCCAAGTTCCGCTACCGCAAAGAGGAAAGCGAAAGGAAGCTCGATTCATGCGAGGAAAACCTTGTCCGCGTCCGCGATATAATAACCGAGCTCGAGGGGCAGGTAGAGCCCTTGCGCGAACAGTCCGAAAAGGCGAAAGCGTTTCTTAAGTACAGAGACGAGATGCGCGTGCTCGAGGTGTCGCTCTGGCTTTTAAGCCTTGAAAAGCTCAAAGACAATCTTCAGAAGGCGAGAGTCGATTTTGAAAACGCCGAAAGGATGCTTTCCGCGAAAAAGGACGAGGTCGCGGCGCTTTACGAGCGCGCCGAAAAGCTTACCCGGGACATCAGCGAAAAGCAAGCGCACGAGGACGAGCTTCGCGAAAGCAAGCGCGGGGCGGAAGAGTCGCGCGCCGGGACGGACAGCGAGATCGCGGTCATAAACGAATCCATCAAAAACAACGAAAAGAATATAGAGGACAGAAAAGCCGAGCTTTCCGAGCAGGAGGGGCGCGGCAAAGGGCTCGCCGGGCAAAAGGAAGAGCTTTTACGCGACGTAGAGAAAAACGACCTTGAGATAAAGGCGCTTGAGGAAGAGCTTGCCGACGTGTCGGTAAAGCTGCTTTCGGCGCAGAAGGACGGAGACGCCGCGGCAAACGCCGTGAACGAACAGCTCGCGAAAATACGCGAGCAGGCGGCGGCGCTTTCTGAGGCGCGCGCGCGGCTCGATTCGCTTACCGCCCTTTTCGCCGAGATAGAATCCTCGCGCGGTAAATCTTCCGAAGAGATAAAAAAGGTCTCCGACACTCTCGCGGAAGAGAGGAAAAAGGCGGCGAAAAACGAAAAGGAAATAGCCCAAAACGAGGAAAAGAGAGATTCCGCGCAGAATATGATAAAGGGCTTCGAGCTGCGCCTTGAATCCCGGCTCAAAAAGCTTGAGGACAAGGAAGAAGAGCTTTCCCGCGCCGAGCGCGAGCTTGCCGCGAAAATTGACAGAAAAAAGCTTTTAGAGGCGCTCGAGCGCGATTACGAGGGCTTCTCGCAGGGCGTAAAAAGAGCTATGACGGCGAAAGAAAAGGGAGAGCTTACGGGGCTTCACGCGCCGCTGTCTTTTCTTATCACGGCTGACGACAAGTACGCCCTCGCGATAGAAACGGCTTTGGGCTCAGCCGCGCAGGATATAGTGGTCGACCGCGAAGAGGACGGACAGAGAGCTATTAATTATCTTAAGCGAGTAGGCGGCAGGGCGTCGTTCAAGCCGCTTACGGCGGTAAAGGACGCGCGCGAAAACAAGACCGATCTTACGGGCGAAGAGGGCGTTTTCGGTTACGCGGACGAGCTTTTGACGTGCAGGGACGTATACCGCAAGCTTATAAAATACAATCTCGGCACGACGGCGGTATGCACCGATATCGCGTGCGCCGTGCGCCTTGCCAAAAAATACCGCTACGCTTTCCGCATAGCGACGCTTGACGGTCAGCTCATCACGCCGAACGGCACGATGACGGGCGGCACGGCGGCAAAAAACACGGGCATCCTTTCCCGCGCAAACGAGCTTAAAAGGTTAGAGAGCGAAACGGCGGAAGAGGAAAAGCGCATTGCCGCTGAAAGGGCGGCTTTGGCGGAGCTTAAGCGCGAGCTTGAAGCTTCAAGGTTTGAGGCGGACGCCGCGAGGAACGAACTGCGCGAGGCGGAGGACGCGCTCTTAAAGCTCAACGCCGAAAAAGCTCAGCATAAAATACTTCTCGACACCCTCGAAAGCCGCGAAAGCGAGCTTACCGAGGCGGCGAAGGAAGCAGAGGAACGCCTCTCCTCAGCCGAAAGCCGCAAGGCGGAGGCGAAAGACCGCGTAAAACAGGCGGAAGAGTCGCTGAAAGCGCTTGAAGACGGAAAGGCCGCGCTCGACGAAGAGCTTGAAAAGAGCGGCAGGATAACGGCGGAATATACCGCGCAGACCTCAGCCGTTAACGAAAAGTCGGCGGCTCTGCGCGCGAAGAACGACGCCGTCCGCGCAAGCGTAGAACAGCTTGACGCAGTGATCGCGCAGATGAGCGGCGACGCGCGCTCGAAGGAAGAGATGATAGCCGAGACCGAGCGCAGAAACGAAGAGCTTCGTGAAAGCGTAAAAGCCCTTGCGGAAAAGCGCGCCGCCTTCGATGAAAAAGCGGAGAGCATACAAAAGCTTATAGAAGATTCGGTAAACGCCCGTCTGCGCACCGAGGGTGAGCGGGCGCGCGCGCAGAAGGAAGCGCAGTCGTGCAACGAAGAGCTTTTGTCACTCGAGCGCGAGCGTTCGCGGCTTGAAAGCAAGAAGATACAGACAGAAAACGAGGAAAACGTCATCCTCGACAAGATGTGGGAAAACTACGAGCTTACGCGCACGACGGCGGCGGAGATAAGGGTAGAGATACAGAGCGTTTCGGCGTCGCAGAAGCGCGTTTCCGAACTTCGTTCCTCGATAAAGAAGCTCGGCGACGTAAACGTCGGTTCTATTGAAGAGTATCAGAAGGTGAACGAAAGATATACCTTCCTTACGGCGCAGAGGGACGACCTTGAAAAGGCGAAGGTCGACCTGCTTAAGGTCATAGACGACTTGACGCGCAATATGAAGACGATATTCTCCGAGCAGTTCAAGCTTATAAACGAGGAATTCGGCAGGACTTTCGTCGAGATATTCGGCGGCGGCAGCGCCAAGCTTCTGCTCGAGGACGAAGACGACATATTAAACTGCGGCATAGAGATAAAGGTAGAGATGCCGGGCAAATCGATGCGGGCGATATCGCTGCTTTCGGGCGGCGAAAAGGCGTTCGTCGCGATAGCGCTATATTTTGCCGTCATAAAGGTAAGGCCCACGCCCTTCTGCGTGCTTGACGAGATAGAGGCGGCGCTTGACGACGTAAACGTTTTAAGATACGCCGATTATATGAGGCGCTTATGCTCGCTTACCCAGTTCATCGTAATAACCCACAGGCGCGGCACGATGGAGGGCGCGGATATACTTTACGGCGTCACGATGCCCGAGCAGGGCGTTACCAAGCTTCTGGCCATAAACATCAACGAGGTCGAAGAAAAGATAAAGCTTAAACCTAATTAAGAGAGGCAGACATGGGATTTTTTGACAAGATAAAACAAGGACTCAAAAAAACGCGCGAGGGCACGGGCGGGGTACTTAATTCCGTTCTCGCGAATTTCCGCAAGGTCGACGAGGATACGCTTGACGAGCTTATGGAGGCGATGCTTTTAGCCGACCTCGGTTACGAGTGCGCCGAGAAAACGACAGATGAGCTTCGCCGCAGGGCAAAGCTTCAAAGCGTCAACACGCGCGAAGAGCTTACGGAGATGCTCTGCGGGATACTTACAGAGCAGATGACGCCGAATACCGGGCTTAAGCTCGATACAAAGCCGTCGGTCATACTCGTTTTGGGCGTGAACGGCGTAGGAAAAACGACGACTATCGGCAAGATAGGCGCGCGGCTCGCGAAAGAAGGCAAAAAGGTGCTTTTCGCCGCGGGCGACACCTTCCGCGCCGCCGCCGCCGAACAGCTTTCGATATGGGCTGAGAGATGCGGCGCCGATATCGTAAAGCACGCCGAGGGCGCCGATCCGTCGTCGGTCATATTCGACGGGATATCCGCCGCGAAGGCGAGGGGCGTCGACGTGGTCATATGCGACACGGCGGGGCGGCTCCACAATAAACAGAACCTTATGAACGAGCTTTCCAAAATGGCGCGCGTGATATCGCGCGAGCTGCCGGGCGCCGACGTGGAGACCCTTTTGGTGCTTGACGCGACTACGGGTCAGAACGCCGTATTGCAGGCCGAAGCGTTCAACGAGGCGGCGGCGCTTACGGGACTTGTCATAACCAAGCTCGACGGTACGGCGAAGGGCGGCATCGCGATAAACGTAAGCTCGCGCCTTAACGTGCCCGTAAAGCTTATAGGCGTGGGCGAGGGGATAGACGATCTTTTGGATTTCGACGCTTCCGAATTCGTTCGGGCGTTCTTTGACGGAGGAGAAAATGAGAATTGACGGAAGAAAAAACGACGAGCTTCGCCCGATAAGGATAACGACGGATTATATCAAATATCCCGAGGGCTCGGTGCTTATCGAATGGGGAAACACGAAGGTCATCTGCAACGCGACGGTCGAGGATACCGTGCCGCCCTTTCTCAAGGGCAAGGGCACCGGCTGGGTGACCGCCGAGTACAATATGCTCCCGCGGGCGACAAAAGAGCGCACGCCGAGGGATATACAGAAGCTGAAGCTTTCGGGAAGATCCGCCGAGATACAGCGGCTTATTGGCAGGTCGCTTCGCTCGGTCACAGATCTTGACGCGCTTGGCGAAAGAAATATCATAATCGACTGCGACGTCATCCAGGCGGACGGCGGCACGAGATGCGCATCCATAACCGGCGGCTTCTGCGCGCTGGTGCTTGCCCTCGCGCGGCTGCGCGATTCGGGAGCCATAGCGAAAATACCCCTTTTCTCATACGTCGCGGCGGTGTCTGCGGGCGTCGTTTCCGACGTGCCGGTGTGCGACTTAAACTACGTCGAGGACAGCGGCGGCGAGGTCGATTTCAATTTTATTATGGACGATGAGGGAAATATAATAGAGCTTCAGGGGACGGGCGAGGAAAGACCGTTTTCAAAGACCGAGCTTATGAATATGTACGCCCTCGCGGAAAGCGCGATAAAAAAGATAACCGCCATTCAAAAAGAAGCGGTAGGGCATTTGTTTTTATGAAAGACGTTTTTGTTATAGCGACGAACAATCCGGGCAAGCTGCGCGAGATATCGGATATTTTAAGTGCGCTCGGCGCGCGCGCCGTCTCCCGGGAGGA
Organism: Clostridia bacterium; assembly: GCA_017444965.1. GTDB lineage: Bacteria > Bacillota > Clostridia > Oscillospirales > Butyricicoccaceae > RGIG3513. The sequence continues at coordinate 10,919 of JAFSVO010000028.1, forward strand.
AGCGGGCATTTCGGTATCCCCCGAAGAGACGGGCTCGACTTTTTCCGAAAACGCGCTTATCAAGGCGCGCGCCGCGTGTAAGGCTTCGGGCCTTCCGGCGATAGCCGACGATTCGGGCCTTTGCGTTGACGCGCTATCGGGCGCGCCGGGGGTTTATTCAGCAAGATTCTGCGAAAAGGACCACGCGCTTTTCCTTCTTTCGAAAATGAAAGGCGAAAAGAACAGACGGGCGCATTTCGAGTGCGCCGCGGCGTGCGTTTTCCCCGACGGAGAAGAGCTGGTCGCGGTCGGCAGATGCGACGGCTTAATTACCGAAGAGACGCGCGGCACGGGCGGGTTCGGCTACGACCCGGTCTTTCTGGACGAGGCGTCGGGCAAGACGTTTGCCGAGCTTCCCGAGGAGAAAAAGAACAAAATATCCCACAGAGGACGCGCTTTTATCTCCCTTGCGCGCCTTTTAAAGGAGAAAAGATATGCTGACAGGTAAACAGAGGGCCTATTTAAGAGGGCTTGCCAACGGTATCGAAACGATAGGGCAGATAGGCAAGGACGGCGTGACCGAAAGCGTGATATCAGGAGCCGACGCGGCTTTAAAAAAGCGCGAGCTTATAAAGATGCGCGTTCTGGACAATTCGCTTCTGTCCGCGAGAGAAGCGTGCGACGCGTTATGCGAAGCGCTCGGAGCCGAGCCGGTGCAGTGCATAGGTACGCGGTTCGTCATTTACAGACGCGGTGAAGAGCCGAAGATCGAGATACCGAAGAAATGAAAACGGGCATTTTCGGCGGGACCTTCAACCCGCCTCACGAAGGGCACGCGGAGGCGGCGCGGGCGGTCATGCGCGCGCTGTCGCTCGACAGGATAATCTTCGTGCCCACGGCGCAGCCGCCGCATAAAGCCCTGCCGCGCTTTTCGGCGACGGAGGAGCAGCGGCTCTGCATGACCCGCCTTATGGCGGAAAGCGTAGAGGGCGCGTCCGTTTCCGATATCGAGATACTGCGCGGCGGCGTTAACTATACGGCTGACACGCTTTCGGAGTTTAAAAAGCTTTATCCCGAAGACGAGCTTTATCTTCTTATGGGCACCGATATGCTTCTTTCCTTCGGCGCGTGGAAGCGGCCCGCCGACATATGCGCGCTCGCGTCGCTCGCCGTTTTCAGAAGGGAAGAAAACGACCTTGAAAAAATAAAGGCCGCGGCGAAGGAGACGGAAAAGGCGTACGGCGGCAGGGTCTGCGTTATAGAAAACGACCCGATCGTTTTTTCCTCTACCAAGGCGCGCGGCGGCGACAGGCAAATGCTTTCGCCCGCCGTTGAAAAATACGTTTCCGACCACTGCCTTTACGTAGATACCGACGCGCTATGCGAAAGCGTTAAGGGGCGCCTTTCGGAAAAAAGATACGCTCACACGCTCGGCGTGGCGTCCCTTTCGTGCGAACTCGCGCGCATATACGGCGAGGAAGAGAACCGCGCCTTCTGCGCCGCCGTCCTTCACGACTGCGCGAAGGAAATGCCTCTTTCCGAGCAGCTTTCGATATGCGAAAAATACGGCGTAAAGCAGGATTATGACGAGGATAATTTAAAAGAGCTTATACACGCGGATACGGCGGCGGCTCTGGCGAAAGCCGAATATAATATGTGCGACGACGTATGCCGGGCGATAAAATACCACACCACCGGAAACGATGAGATGACCCTTTTAGACAAGATAATCTACGTCGCCGACGCGTGCGAGGAGAACAGAAAATGGGACAAAGCGCCCGCGCTGCGCGAGCAGGCAAAGCGCGATCTTGACGGCGCCGTCGTATTTTTGCTCGACGAAACGGTAAAAAGACTTGAAAAAAACGGAAAAAAGCCCTATTATAGAACACGTACGGCACTGTGTGCCGCGAAAGATACGGAAAGGAAGAAGAAAATGGCAGACGAACCCGTTAGCATCGTAAAGACGGCGGTAAAAGCCGCGGACGCAAAAAAGGCAAGCGACATAACCGTACTTAAGGTCGCGGCGCAGACGACCCTCGCCGATTATTTCGTAATAATGACCGGTATGACGGGCGTCCACCTGCGCGCTCTTTCGGAAGAGATCGAAAAGAAACTCAAGGAAGAGGGCGTAACTCCCCATCACATCGAGGGCGTTACCTCAAGCTGGATCCTTATGGATTACGGCGGCGCCGTCATAAACATATTCCTTCAGGACGCGCGCGAAATGTACGCGCTCGAGCGCCTTTGGGGCGACGCCGAGACGGTCGATATAAATACCTTTTTGTCGGAGGATGAAGAAAAATGAATTACGACTACAAACGCATAGAGAAAAAATGGCAGGATAAATGGGACGAGAAAAAGGTCTTCCACGCCGAAAACGGCAGTCCCAAGGAAAAGTTTTACGCGCTTATAGAGTTCCCCTATCCGTCGGGCGCGGGGCTTCATATAGGGCACCCGAGGCCCTACACCGCTCTCGACATCGTTTCGCGCAAAAGGCGCATGATGGGGCAGAACGTGCTTTTCCCGATGGGCTGGGACGCCTTCGGTCTTCCCACCGAAAACTACGCTATTAAAAATCACGTGCATCCCCACGACGTTACGGTAAAGAACGTAGAGCGCTTTAAACAGCAGCTCCGCGCGATAGGTCTTTCCTTCGACTGGGACAGAGAGGTCAATACGACCGATCCCGCCTATTATAAATGGACACAGTGGATATTCCTCAAACTGTTTGAAAAGGGACTCGCCTACAAAACGACCATGCCGGTCAACTGGTGCACCTCGTGCAAGTGCGTGCTCGCCAACGAAGAGGTCGTGAACGGCGTCTGCGAGCGCTGCGGAAGCGAAGTCGTGCGCAAGGAAAAAAGCCAGTGGATGCTTAAGATAACGGCTTACGCCCAGCGCCTTATAGACGACCTTGAAAAGGTCGACTTCCTGCCGAGGATAAAGACCCAGCAGATAAACTGGATAGGCAGGTCGGAGGGCGCCGAGGTCGATTTCGACACGACCGAGGGCGACAAGATGACTATCTTCACCACCCGTCCCGACACCCTTTTCGGCGTTACCTACATGGTCATGTCGCCCGAGCATCCCTTTATTGAAAAGTGGGCGGACAAGATAACCAATATAGATAAGGTGCGCGCCTACCGCGAGGAGGCGGCGAAAAAGTCCGACTTCGAGCGCACCGAGATACAGAAGGACAAGACGGGCGTTATCATAGAGGGCGTTTACGCGATAAACCCCGTGAACGATACGAAGATACCGATATTCGTTTCCGACTACGTGCTCATGAGCTACGGCACGGGCGCCATTATGGCGGTGCCGGCGCATGACACGCGCGACTTCGAGTTTGCCAAAAAGTTCGACCTTCCGATAATCGAGGTCGTCGCCGGCGGCGATATAACCAAGGAAGCGTTCACCGACTGCGAAACGGGAATTATGGTAAACTCGGGCTTCTTGACCGGTCTTTCGGTCGAAGACGCCAAGGTGAAAATAACCGAGTGGCTCTCAGAGCATAAAAAGGGCGCGCCGAAGGTCAACTTCAAGCTTCGCGACTGGGTCTTCTCGCGCCAGAGATACTGGGGCGAGCCGATACCCCTCGTATACTGCGAGAAGTGCGGCTGGGTGCCCATCCCCGAAAGCGAGCTGCCCTTAAGGCTGCCCGATATAGAAAGCTACGAGCC
>JAFSVO010000029.1 GCA_017444965.1 Clostridia bacterium
GGAAGCCCTCGAATACTGGATGCCCGTAAACTGGTACAACGGCGGTATGGAGCATACGACCCTTCATCTGCTTTACAGCCGTTTCTGGCATAAGTTCCTTTACGACATAGGCGTCGTGCCGACCGAAGAGCCGTACGCCAAGCGCACGAGCCACGGCATGATACTCGGCATAAATCCGCACAGCTTTGAAAACCTCCCGCAGGAGGAGCAGGCAAGGCTCGTATCCGAATACGGCTCCGAAAAGGGCGCGCGCGCCTACCTCGTCGAAAAGTACGGCGAAATGGCGGAGCATCCGATAGTCAAAATGTCCAAATCTCTCGGCAACGTCGTCAACCCCGACGACACGATAGCCGAATACGGCGCCGACACGCTGCGCCTTTACGAGATGTTCATAGGCGACTTTGAAAAGGCGGCTCCGTGGAGCGCCTCGGCGATAAAGGGCTGCAAGCGCTTTTTGGACCGCGTCGCCGCAATGTACGACGACGTAAAGCCCGGCGACGCCTATTCGCCTGAAAACGAAGCCGAGATGCACAAGACGATAATCAAGGTTTCGCAGGACATAGAGAGCATGAAGTTCAACACGGCGATAGCCGCGCTCATGACGCTTATAAACCAGTTCGACAAAAACGGCGTGAACCGCGCCGAGTTTAAGACCTTCATAACGCTTTTAAATCCCTTCGCGCCGCACCTTACCGAAGAACTCAACGAGATGATGGGCAGCACCGTAATGCTGGCGCAGACAAAGTGGCCCGAGGCGGAGGTATCAAAAACTCAGTCCGCCGTCAGCGAGCTTGCCGTGCAGGTAAACGGAAAGCTTCGCGGCGTAATAAAGGTCGCGTCAGACGCTTCCGAGGACGAGATAAAGAAAGCCGCCGAGGAAGCCGCGGCGACGTCGCTTCGCGGCATGACGGTAGTCAAGACCATCCTTATCAAAAACAAAATCGTAAACTTTGTCGTAAAGCCGCAATAAATATCTTGACAAGTAAAAACAAAGCAAGTATAATACTTATGTTAAATATTTATAAACTGGCAAATGTTGTTTAACGATTCGAAAATACGGAGGGAGGGAAAAAAATGTCAGAGATCCGCGTAAAGCAGGACGAGTCTTTAGACAGTGCGCTTCGCAGGTTCAAACGTTCCTGCGCCAAGTCAGGCGTTCTTTCCGACCTTCGTAAGCACGAGCACTATGAAAGCCCGAGCGTGCGCCGCCGCAAAAAGAGCGAGGCCGCGAGAGCTAAGAAGAAAATGTACAGATAACGTTTTCAAAAAGCAAGCCTTCGGGCTTGCTTTTCTTTTGCCCGAAAACGCGGCGCGTATATATATTATTATATATAGGTATGCCCGAAAACGGGGAAAACGCTTTGAACGCGAGTGTTTTCGTGGTTTTTAAACTAAAAAAGCGCGGAAATAAAAAAATACCGATTTTTCTCAAAAAAACTCTTGACATCTTAAAATACAGATGATATGCTAATAAAGCACCTGTGTGGGTGTATTATGCCTTCGCGCAAGTGAAGGCAAGGCGATGATGCTTGAGATTGCCGCGTTTAGCGGGTAACTTAAGCGGAGTATGTCCGACGATCGGGCGGCAGAGAGAAATAACGTTCGAGTAACCATTATGGCGGGAACTGTCCGCGGCGCGCGGGTAAGCCCTCCGGAGACCAACGAACGTATTTATGCCGGAATGATGTGTGTCACCGGTTTAATTTATGCTCAAAATCCGATACACACGGAAGCGTGGCAACTTTCCGCCGTATAATGTCACACAAAAACGTTATATGGAAAACAGGAGGAGATCCCATGGCAGACATGAAAAAGATCCGCATCAGACTCAAAGCTTACGACCATCAGGTCATCGACCAGGCGGCAGAGAAGATAGTCGAAACGGCGAAGCGCACGGGCGCGACCGTTTCCGGCCCCATTCCTCTCCCCACCGAGAAGAAGGTCGTCACCATCCTTCGCGCAGTTCATAAATATAAGGATTCGCGCGAGCAGTTCGAGCGCAGAACTCACAAGAGGCTCATCGACATATTGGATCCCAACCAGAAGACGATGGAAGCGCTCACCAACCTCGATCTCCCCGCCGGGGTAGAGACCGAGATAAAGATGTAATCACGCCCTGTCCCGTAAATACAAATAAATAATACGGGAAAGGTCATGTCGGAAAGTGAAGGCGGGCTCCGTTACGGTCCGTACTGCCTTCCGACCAATGCCTGAAGGAGGAAATAAAGTGCAAAAGGCGATCATTGGTAAGAAGATCGGTATGACTCAGATCTTCGACGAAACGGGAAAGGTCATCCCCGTCACCGTTATCGAAGCGGGCCCCTGCACCGTCGTACAGAAGAAGACGGCGGAAAAGGACGGCTACGACGCCGTTCAGCTCGGTTTCTGCGACGCGAACGAAAAGAAACTGACCAAGCCCTTAAAGGGCCATTTCGCAAAGGCGAACGTTGCGCCTAAACAGTATCTGAAAGAGTTCAGATTTGACGACTGCTCGGCTCACAACGTAGGCGACACTCTTCTCGCGGACGTTTTCGCGGAAGGCGACAAGGTCGACGTTGTAGGCGTCAGCAAAGGTAAGGGTTACGCCGGCGTCGTAAAGCGCTGGAACGCTCACTCTCAGGAGCATACCCACGGCGTCGGCCCCGTGCACCGCAGCGTCGGTTCCATGGGCGCCAACACCGACCCGTCGAGAGTTATGCCCGGCAAGAAGATGGCGGGACACCTCGGCACCGAACAGGTCACGATCCAGAACCTTGAAGTAGTCAAAGTAGACGCGGAATCGAATATGATAGCGGTCCGCGGCGCCATCCCCGGCCCCAAGGGCGGCATCGTCTGCCTCAAGGACTCGGTCAAGAAGGCTTAAGCGAGGGGAGGATACAGAAATGCCTAATTTGAAAGTATTTGATATGACCGGTAAAGAGACCGGCACGGTAGAGCTTTCCGACGCGGTTTTCGGCATTGAGACGCCCAACGAGACGGTCATGCACGAAGCGGTCAAGGCTTACCTCGCAAATCGCAGACAGGGCACGCAGAGCACCCTTACCCGCGCCGAGGTTTCCGGCGGCGGCAAAAAGCCGTGGAGGCAAAAGGGCAGCGGCAGAGCGCGTCAGGGCAGCACGAGAGCTCCCCAGTGGACGCACGGCGGCATCGCGCTGGGTCCCAAGCCCCGCAGCTACGCCGTATCCATGAACAAAAAGGCGCGTAAGCTCGCTATCTGCAGCGCGCTTTCCGCAAAGGTCGCGGCGGGCGAGTTCGTCGTTATAGACGGCATCGACCTTCCCGAGATCAAGACGAAGTCGATGAAGAGCTTCACCGAAGCCTTTGAGGCGAAGAAGCCCTTGGTCATCACCCCCGAGGTCAGGAACAACGTCGTCCTTTCGGGCAGAAATCTTCCCGGACTCAAAACGACCATTTCTTCCGTCATCTCGGTATACGACATCCTCAACGCGGATAAGGTCCTTATAGATAAGGAAGCCGCGCTCAAGATCCAGGAGGTGTACGATAAATGAAGACAGCTTACGACATAATCAGAAAGCCGATAATCACCGAGCGCTCGATGGCGGGCGTCGCCGACAAGAAATACGTTTTCGAAGTCGCGCGCAACGCTGAGAAGACCGAGATAAAGAGAGCCGTTGAAGAGATCTTCGGCGTCAAGGTCAAGAGCGTCAACACCATGAACGTAAGAGGCAAGAACAAGAGAATGGGCGTCCACGAGGGCAAGACTTCGGCGTGGAAAAAGGCAATGATAACCCTTACCGCCGACAGCAAGACCATCGAGATGTTCGAGGGCATGGTGTAATAACAGGACGTTTACGTCCCGTAAGTATGCCGCAAAAGCGGCGCAAAACGATTAATAATAGGAGAGTGAGATCAAATGGCTATAAAGAGCTTTAAGCCTACGACTCCGTCCCGACGCCACATGACGGTCGTCGATTATTCGGAGCTTTCAAAGGTCAAGCCGGAAAAGAGCCTCCTTGATAAGGTCAAGAAGAAAGCCGGACGCAACAGCTACGGCAGGATAACGGTCAGACATCAGGGCGGCGGCAACAAGATAAAATACCGCATCATCGACTTCAAGAGAGATAAGATCGATATGCCGGCGGAGGTCGTTTCGATAGAATACGATCCCAACCGCACGGCGCACATAGCTCTCTTAAAGTATCAGGACGGCGAAAAGAGGTACATCCTCGCGCCTTACGGTCTTTCCGTGGGCGACGTCATAGTATCGGGCGAGAACGTCGATATCAAGCCGGGCAACTGCCTGCCGATAGCGAATATCCCCCTCGGTACCGTGATACACAACATTGAGCTTTACCCCGGCAGAGGCGGTCAGCTCGTCCGTTCGGCGGGCGGCGCCGCGCAGCTGATGGCTAAAGAAGGCGAAGCGGCTCAGGTCCGTCTTCCCTCGGGCGAAGTCCATTACATCAAGATGGGCTGCCGCGCGACTATAGGCCAGGTAAGCAACATAGACAGCGTAAACCAGAATCTCGGCAAAGCCGGCAAGGTACGTCACATGGGCGTTCGCCCGACCGTTCGCGGTTCGGTCATGAACCCCTGCGACCACCCGCACGGCGGCGGCGAAGGCAAATCGCCCATCGGCCGTCCCGGCCCGGTCACCCCTTGGGGCAAGCCGACTATGGGATACAAGACCCGCAAGAAGAATCACCGCACCGACAAGCAGATCGTCAAGCGTGCGGGCAGTAAGTGAGAAAGGAGACAATAAATGGGCAGAAGTGTTAAGAAGGGCCCCTTTGTGGCTCCGGAGCTCCTCAAGAGAGTTCAGGCTCTCAACGAGGCAGGCGATAAGAAAGTTCTTAAAACGTGGTCCAGAGCTTCGACGATATTCCCGGAGTTCGTAGGACATACGATAGCGGTCCACGACGGCAGAAAGCACGTCCCCGTCTATATCACGGAGGATATGGTCGGCCACAAGCTCGGCGAGTTTGCGCCCACCCGTACTTTCAGAGGCCACTCGGGCAACAAGACGACCGAGAAGTAAGGGGAGGAAAGAGATATGGAAGCAAAAGCCAGTGTGAAATTTATTCGCATTTCTCCCCGCAAGGTGCAGATAGTCTGCGACCTTATCCGCGGAAAGAGCGTAGCCGACGCGACGGCGATACTCATGAACACGCCCAAGGCGGCGAGCGAGCCCATTCTTAAGGTGCTCAAGAGCGCCGCGGCGAACGCGGAGAACAATTTCGAGATGAATCCCGAAAAGCTTTACGTTTCGCAGGTCTATGCGGGAGCGGGCCCCATCCTCAAGAGGATAATGGCAAGAGCCAGAGGTTCGGCGTCGCGCATAAACAAAAGGACGAGCCACATCACCGTGGTCCTCGCCGAGAAAGAATAAGGTCAGGAGGTA
>JAFSVO010000030.1 GCA_017444965.1 Clostridia bacterium
GCGTTTTCCGGAAGCTCGGTTATATCTTCGCCTATCACGACCGACTTCCAAGCGCCAGCGGCAATGCTCCACGGACGGCTCGTGACCGCGCCCGCGCCCGATAAGGTAAGCTTGCCCGTATCGGTATTGCCGTAAAAATTCGCTTCGGTTCCGCATTCCCCTTTCCCGACGGGATCCGCAAAATGGACCGAAATATTGGGAATATAGTATACTCCGTCTATCTGCCCGTACTCTACAAAATTGCCGCCGTAATATACGTCTTTAAGCTGTTCACAGGCACTAAAAGCGCAGTATCCTATACTCTTTAAGTTGTTTCCGAAAGAAACGCTTGTAAGAGATACGCAGCCGGAAAAAACGTATTGTCCTATATATCCAACGCCGTTTCCCAAATCTACGCTTGAAAGAGTAATACAATCTGAAAACGCACTATTGCCTACGCTTTGAACACCGTCTTCAATAACAGCTTTTTTTATGGTATCACGGTATGAATACCATGGAACAGTATAATAACTGGTATTAGACATGCTACCCGTGCCCGATATAGTCAGAACTCCGGTTTCGGTATCAAGCGACCAAGTCACGTTTTCGCCGCAAGCGCCGCCGTAGTTTTCCGCGTTCGCCGAAAGCAACATCGCAAAAACGCAGACGACCGCCGCCGCCAGAAGCGCCCTTTTTATGATCAATAAAACTCCGTTTTTCATAATTCGCCCTCTTTTAGCAGAATATATTTATTATATCAAATCATAACGATACATTCAATCGTTTTCGCGCAAAAAAGCACGCTGTGTCTTTTAGGACACAGCGTGCTTTTCGGTCAATATCAAATAACATGTACCGGGATTAGTTTTTCTGTCCTTGACAATTCATGCGCCGCAGGCGCATACCTTAATTTTCGCGAAGCGAAAACATCATTGAAAGCGAAGCTTTCCGCATCATTCACGAAGTGAACATCATTTTTCGGCGAAGCCGAAATACATCATTTTCGCGAAGCGAAAAGGTCAAATCGTCTTATAAATTTCCTTTATATCTTTCATCTTCGGCGGCAGGGTGCCTTCCCTTAAGCACGCCGCGGCGCCGAAAGCTACGGCGTATTTTATAAGCCCTTCGCCTTTTTCGCCTTTCATATACGCGTAAAGAAAGCCGGCTATCATGCTGTCGCCCGCTCCTATGGTGGACGCGGCTTTGATCTCAGGCGGCTTTTTATAAAAAACGCCGTCGGCGTTCGCCAAAACGGCGCCGTCCGCTCCCGCGCTTATAAGCGCGTTTTCAACGCCTTTTTTGTAAAGCTCTTCGGCTATATTTTTCATATCCGAAATATCCCTGACCTCGCGCCCGATATACCCCGACAGCTCGTCGCGGTTGGGCTTTATTAAAAAGGGCTTAAGCTCCAATATATCGGCAAGCGTAAAGGAACGGCAGTCCAGAACGACTTTCGCGCCGCGCGATTTAAGTTTTTTTACAAATCTTTTCGCCGCGGCCGTACCGATCCCGACAGGAAGGCTGCCCGTAAAAGTTACGACGGTATCGCCGTTGATTTTTACGTCAAACGTTTCGAGCGTTTTCTCGACCTTATCAAAAAGCCCCTTAGGCGCGGGCGCGCCGTTAAAAGATACTCGCGTCTCTTTGCCCGTTTTGTCGTGAAGAATGAAGTTTTCGCGTATCCTTCCGTCTATGCAAGAGAAATAAACGTCATCGACGTCCGTCAGCGCGTCGTCGAATTCATCGGAATTATCGCGCCCGGCGACGATGAAGGCGCTGTTTTCAACGCCCGCGGAGCAAAGCGCGCGCGATATATTTATCCCCTTGCCGCACGCCTCTTTTGACAGCACCTCGAAAAAACTTTCGCGCCCCGTCTCGAACTTATCGGTCAGGCAGTGCACGTCAAACGCGGGGTTTAAAGTTAAAGTAAATATTTTCATAAGACTCCTTGTCTCTCAAAACACCCTGTGTTTTGAGAATGAATCGAATCACTCCGTGATTCGTGAATTGACTTCGTCATGAATTGCAAGACTTCGCCTTGCGTGAATTGAACGCTTCACGTTCATTTCGGTATGCAGCGAAGCTGCATTTATCAATAGGCGCGCTTCGCGCGCACATTAATGCAAAGCATTGCTTTGCAATTCATGAAAATCATAGATTTTCAATTCATGCGGACAGCCGTCCGCAATTCACGAAAAGCAGAAGACTTTTCAATTCATTTCAAAGGCGCCGCCCTAAAAGGCGGTGTCACTTAGGGATTAGCCGTAATCGTCTTTGCCTTTCGCCTGAATGCTTCACAAAAAATGCTCGGAATATATCTCCATTATTCCTGCGCTTTTTTGCTCGCCTTCAGACGAAATCCTTTGCCGATATTTCAAAGCGGTATAAAGCCGACCGGCTTTATACCGCTTTTACGACGAATCCCTAAGTGATCCCGCCTAAGCGGCGCCTTTGCTTTACTTTTACATTACCTGCGAGAATCTTAAGAGCATGTAAATATCCTGCCCCATCGCTTTTTCCAAAAGCTGGCTTACGTCGGAAACGCCCTCGTAGAACTTCTTTACGCCGCCCGTGTCGACGTGCGCTATCTTATTCTTTCCGGCGCAGATGAAGAAATCAAATTCGGTGCCGTTGTCCGACCAGATAACGACGTCGCCCTCGACCAAAGCGTCCAAGAATATCGCGTCGGCGCGCTCGGGCTCGCCGTCCGACTTTGTAAACGCCTTGCCGCCGAAGATTTTGCCCACCATATACGCGGGGGGATTCGCGAAGACGAAATAGGTGCCTCTGTCGCC
>JAFSVO010000031.1 GCA_017444965.1 Clostridia bacterium
AAGAAAAACGCCTGCAGAGCGTAACGTTCTGCAGGCATTTTATCGAAGAAGGATCTTCACGGTCAAAAAACGCAGGATAAACGGTTTATGAGTCGAATAAAAGAAAAGATAATCCTATCACATATATCTGTATTTCACATAGTAAAGCTCGCGGCGAGAAGTCTGCTTTTTCTCGCGGCCTTGTGGGCGTACGTCCGCTACTCGGTAAGAACGGGCGAAGACGTCCGCACTCTTTTAGAGAGCTATCCCGTCGTTTTCGGCCTTATATGGATATTCTTTTTTACCGATATGCTCCTGCGCTTTTTCCCGTCCCCTCTTGAAAGCCCGGGCTGTCAGAAGGTGTTCCGCAAAAATTACGTACCTGCCGGGGATAAGCCCGCGCCCTATAAAAAGGGAAGATCGGCTGCGGTGTTCGCCGTGTGGGCGCTTATAACGGCGGTCATCGCGGTACTTTACAAGCTTGCGGTCATAGACGTCGGCGCCGTTCTTTTAACGAGCCTGTTCTTTTCGGTCTGCGACCTTACCTGCATTTTGTTTTACTGCCCCTTTCAGGAGCTTATAATGAAAAACAAATGCTGCACGACCTGCCGCATATACAACTGGGACTATCTGATGATGTTCTCGCCCTGCGCCTTCGTGCCGCTTGTTTATACCCGAAGCCTTTTCGCGATCTCGCTCGCGCTCTTTCTGACGTGGGAATACATAAAGAAAAAGCACCCCGAACGGTTTAACGAGGGTGAGAACGCGGCGCTTCGCTGCGAAAACTGCCCCGAAAAGCTCTGCCGGCATAAAAAGAGCCTGCAGCGGTTTTTAAGAAGAATGAGAGAAAAGCTTTAAAAACAATAATAGACGCGCCCGCGAAAAACCGCGGGCGCGTTATTCTATTCTTTCGATCTTTCAAGCGCTTTCGCTTCAATGGCGCGCTCGGCTTCAAGCCGCGCCCGCCTGCGCTCCGCCTTTTCGCGGGCGAGCCGCTCGTATTTGGGGCGCATTTCTTCTTCTTTTTCAAGCTCGGAAAGAGCTTTCAGCGTTTCGTTCCGCTCGCGTATCTTCTCCATCGCCTCGGTCACCTCCACGTTTTTGCGTCGGCTCTCGTGCGGCGTGAAGCAGAGGAATTTCACCTCGTTCTTTTTCTCTGGCGAGGGAAGGTTCACGATCTTTTTATCCTCTTCGTGCTGCAGTTTTCTCCATTCCTTTTCGGGCGAGGGGTGGTCGTACGCCTTTATAAATCCGCGCTCCGTCCTGTTTAAGGGGGACATAAAGGGGTAGTAGATGCCGTCCGGCTCGTAATAGTCGTATCTGTACTCGTGAAAGCCGCGCGGGTTGCGCTCGGTTATCAGCATAGAAACGAGCCACGGGTCGGGGTCTTTTAAATTGCGCATGTCGTAATCCCATCTTTCGCGGAAAAAGCTGAAATGCATCGCGTCCTTTTCCTCTTCCGTAAGCTTTTCGCCGCTCCACATCTTGCTTTTTATCACCTTGACCGATTCAAGATATTCTTCGTGGCGCACTCTCACGTACTCTTCGCGGTCGTGCGTGCGCATGATATAGGGGTCGCGGCGCGCTTTCCGCTCGGAAAGGGCGGTGTTGTACTCGATCTCGCGCCATACGCGGTTTTCAAAAAGCTCTTCCTCGCATAAAGCGGGGGCGTAGGGGGTAAGAAGGCGGTCGGCGCCGCGCATTAAAAGCGTCGCGCACTTTTTAAGCGTGTTTACGCCGCCCGCGGCAATTATGCCGCAGTAGCCCTGAAGGTAAGTCGTCATAAGCGCGACGCTCGCGGTCGTCACCACGTTCGGCCCGTAGCCCGAAGAGGTCTGTATAAAGTCGACCGAGCATCTGCGCGCTATCCTGCACGCCTCCTCGCATTCCTTTTCTGATAAAAAGGTCTTGTCTATGACAAGGTTGAAGGTCGCCGTTTTCCCGACGGCGCGCCGCACCTTGAAAACCTCCGTCTCAAAGGGGCCCCAGGCGCCGTTTTTCACGTTGCCGATATTTGGCACGAGCGTTATCTCGTGCGCGCCCGCCTGCATCGCCACCTCGACCTCGCGCACCTTCGCCTCGGCGGTGCCGAAGCCGAAGGGAAAGCCGACGATCGCGCACACGCGCGGATCTAAAACGCCGTAAAGCTTGCGCGCGCAAAGCGCGACGTTGTCGGGCTGAACGACGACCGACCGCATTTTGTAAAGCTTCGCGTTGTCGCAGGCGGCGAAAAGCTGTTCGGCGGTAAGGCAGGGGTCTAAAAGGGCGTAATCCATCCTCTCAAAGACCTTGGTCTGCGCCCGCCTGCCCTTGCGGTGCGTTATTGAAAGATACCCGGGGTAAAGGTCGAAAAAGTATGAATTGGGGTCGGAGCGCATCGCTACGGCGATATCGTCAAGCCATGGCATCGCGGGCGACGTATCGCCCGGGAAAGCCCCTTCTTTTTGCTTTTTGCCGCTCATAACTGCCTCCCCTCAAACCTGCTTTTTACGAATCTCGCGTATTCAAGAACGTCCGAGAGCGCGCCGTCGGGCGCGTCGGGCGCGCCGAAAAGCGCTTTTTTCAGCTCTCGCGTATAAGCGCCGTCCCCGCATAAAAGCTCGGTCGGCGTCACCGAAAGACAGTCGCATATCCGCAGAAGAAGGGAAAGCGACGGCTCCCTTTTCCCGCAGGCGTACATCGAAACGGACGAGGGCGAAACGCCGAGCGCTTTCGCAAGACCTGCGCGGCTTTCGCACCGCGCTTTAAGGGCGAGCTTAAGTCTTTCGGAAAAACCGGCGGCGCCGCCGTATCCTTTTTGGTCTGTCTCTTTCATTTTATCACCCTGAAAAGCAAAATATCCACGAAACGTGTTTTTCTTTATT
>JAFSVO010000032.1 GCA_017444965.1 Clostridia bacterium
CAAATCCGTCCACCAGCTCCATAATTTAATATGGGAGAGTTCCCGAGTGGCCAAAGGGGGCAGACTGTAAATCTGTTGTCAGTGACTTCGGTGGTTCGAATCCACCCTCTCCCACCAGAAAAAAGCACGCTTCTGCGTGCTTTTTTCAATGATGTTTGCCCTGTCGGGCAAATGATGCGCGCTTCGCGCATGATGCCGCTTCGCTGATGATGCGTCCTGCGGGACATAAAGGGCAAACATCACATCATTTTATCGCGGAGCGGTAAAACATCATTTCGGCGCCAGCCGAAGCATCATTAGCCGCAGAATGCGGCGACATCATATAAGTTGTCAAAACCGTTGTCGGAGCCGCGAGGGGCGCGCCTTGCGGCAAGCTTTGCCGCTTTATTCACGCAGACCTTCGGCAAACCTTGTGCTTTTTTGGTTTTTATGCTATAATCCTGTCAAACAAACGTCACGCCGACGAAACCGTCAAAGGAGGTCATCAAAATGTTCGATATTAAGCAAAAGATAGTTGAAGACGAGATATGCAGAAGGAAAGAGGACGCGCCCGAGCTTTACGCGAGCGTCTACCGTAAGATTTTCGGGAAGGATCCCGAACCGGATAAAAAGCCCGAAGGGACCCCGGGCGGGTTCGATCCTTTAGGCGGCCTGTTTAAAAACGACAAATAAACCGCAAATATTAAAAGCTTTAAAATACCGCGGCTTTGCCGCGCCGGAAAAACGCGCGCTGAAGCCGCGGTATCGTGTTTCAAAAAATATTTATTGTTTTTCGATAAAAAAATATTGACAAACGATTTTCACCGTGTTATATTGTCCTCGAAAGCAAATACTGATTTTGGAGGCGTCTATGCTTAAGATCAACAGAAATCTTTCGGTCGCGATCTCGATCGTAATGACGGTGATCATGTTCGTCGGCGTGGTGATACTCGCGTTTTACGCGCCGTCCTACCTTTCTTTCCTGCTTGACGAAGGCGGCGCGCTTGGCGGCGTTACCCCCTTTCAGCGCGCGTTCGTCTATATCGCGGTTTACGCGGTCGCCGCGCTCATGCTTTCGGGGCTTGCGCTTTTATTCGCGCTTCTTCTGCTCGTTCGGAGGGGAAAGGTCTTTACGCCCGCGGCGGTCGAACTTATCCGTTATATCTCGTGGTGCCTTATCCTGATAGGCGTTATCCTTATTTCCCTTACCTTCTGCTCGGTCGCGGCGCTTTTCGTCGGCGCGGCGGCGCTTTTTGTGGGGCTTACGGTAAGGGTCGTAAAGAACGTTATCGAGGCGGCGGTCTTCTTAAAAGAAGAAAACGACCTTACGGTATAAAGGGGGGCGCTTTATGATAATCGTCAATTTAGACGTGATGATGGCGAAGCGCAAGATATCGCTTGGCGAACTGTCGGATAAAGTGGGGATAACGCTCGCCAACCTCTCGATACTTAAAAACAACAAAGCCAAAGCCGTGCGCTTTTCGACGCTTGA
The DNA here is from genome assembly GCA_017444965.1 of Clostridia bacterium. Lineage (GTDB taxonomy): Bacteria > Bacillota > Clostridia > Oscillospirales > Butyricicoccaceae > RGIG3513. The sequence continues at coordinate 1,472 of JAFSVO010000032.1, forward strand.
CGCCATTTGCCGCGCGCTCGACTGCGACGTGTCCGATATTATCGAGTACAGAAAGGAGCGGTAAAATGAGTCAGCCCTATAATTTCGACCCCCAAACGGGCAAGCCGGTCGCAAAGGCGCAGGCGGAGCCGCCGCGCGCCGCCGATAAGCCGAAAAGGACCTTTACCGCGAAAGAAAAGACTTTGGCGTGGATATCGGCGTTTATCGGGTATCTTTTCTGCCGTACCTTCTGGGTATGGCAAAAGCCGGCGGTCGGCATAGTTTTTACACTTTGCCTTTTCGCCTTCGCCTTCGTGTTTTTCGGAAAGAAGAAAAGAAAAGCGAGAAGCTTCTTTTACCCGGCGTCTTCGCTCGCGTTCTCCTGCGGCCTCTTTTTTTCGGCAAGTCCCGTTCTTCTTTTCTTCACGTTCGCCTATATCTGCGTCGCTTTTCTGACGTTCTGCCAGACGGGGTCGGAGGCGGCGCTTGAGGACCGCGCGGGGCAGCTGTACGTTTTCGAAACGGTAAAGGCGCTGTTCGTTTCTCCCTTCAAAAGCTTCGGCGCGGCGGTAGGCGCCGCGGGCGAAAACAAGGGCGGGAAAAAGCTCGTTCGCACGCTGCTTATCATCCTCGCGGGGATAGGGGTCGCCGCGATCCCGACGGCTATCGTGTCGGCGCTTTTGTCCTTTGACGCCGGGTTTACGGGCATCATAGACAAAATACGGCTGACCGTGTTCGACAGGATTACCGAGCACCTTTTCTCGCTTATTTTAGGCTTGCCTATAGGTATGTACGTCTACGGCGCGCTTTATACCTCGGCGCATCCCGCGCCCGATTCGCTCAGCCGCGAAAAGTGTATTGAAGCGGAAAACAAAATGAAATTCGCGCCCGCGCTCGTCGGCGCCGTCGCGATAGCGCCGCTGCTCTTCCTTTACTGCGTGTTCATAATCGCGCAGCGCAGCTATTACGCCGCGATATTTACCGCCACTCTGCCCGACGCGTACACCTTCGCCGAGTTCGCGCGGGACGGCTTTTTCAGACTTTGCGCCGTCGCCGCCGTAAACGCGCTCGCGCTTATAGCCCTGCGGGTCTTTACGAAAAAGACGCAAAGCGGGAAGATATCTCCCGTAGTGAAGATATATACGGTCGTTCTGTCGGTCGTCACAATAGTTATTTCCGGCACCGCCATTTCGCAGATGATAATGTACGTTTCGGTTTACGGGCTTACAAGACTGCGCCTTTACACGCTGTGGTTCATGGCGCTGCTTATTTTGTTCTTCCTTTTGGCGGCGCTTAAACAGTTTATCGAAAAGATCCCCTTCGCGGCGACGGCGCTCACGCTTTTCGTCGTCTGCTTCGGGTGCCTTGCCGTTCCCGATACCGACGCGTTTATAGCGCGCCACAATTATAACTGCCTTTTGGAGGGGACGTCGTATAAGCTCGACGCGGGGTATTTGGGCGAGCTTGCGCCCTCTTCGGTGCCCGTGCTGTGCGAGATAGCGCAAAACGAAAATTTGACGGAAGAAACGCGTACCGCGGCGCTTGCCGAGATAGGCAGGTACGCGCTTAACGATAAACGCCCCTTCTGCCTGCCGGGCGTCCTCGCCCAAAAGGCGTATAAAAAGCTCGACCGCGAAACGCAGCTTCGCGCCGTCGCGGCTTACGGCGGACTGTACCCGAGCATATACGCTTCAAAAGAGGAACAGTATTTTTGGAGCGGCGACGTATATTACAGCATGACCGTCTGTAAGTACGATAAAAACGATAACGCGGTCTTTACCGAAAACAGTATGTATCAGCCCTTAAAGAGCCGGGACCAGATCGACGCGGCTTTATCAAGGACGGAGAAATACCGTACCGCGTGCAGAAACGAGGGCGTTGAAAGCGTTTTGCCCTTCACGGCAAATGAGATATCAAAAGGGGAAGGGTTTTATATCGACTGTTTTTACAACGATAAAGACAGACCTGAGCTTTATCTTTACAATACGGAAAAAGCCTGCCTTATCATTCTTTATATAGCTTGACCTCCCTGAAAAAAGCACGCGAAAGCGTGCTTTTTTCAACAATATCCGCCCGCAAGGGCGGATATTATTTCACCGAATGCGTCGGCATTCGATTTCACCCGAGGACAAAGTCCGAGGATTTCATCGCGGCTTCGCCGCGATTTCACTGACCGTCGCGCCCGGCGGCCTTCACGGTTTATCCCGTCTCTCTTTTCCGCAGCAGGGACGGCGTCAAAAAATAATTGTATTCCGGCATCCTGTCATTTTTTGTTGCCTGAACCGGTTTTTTATGGTATACTGTTTTTTAGTGTTTATAATGCCTTAATATCTTTTCAAAACGCGAAATCAAAAACGAAAAGAGAAATATTATGAAAGAAAAACTCGTATCGGTCGTAACGAACGATAAAAAGAGGACGAAAGTCCAATACATGGGCGTGTTTACGATACTCGGCTCGGTGTCCGTCTTTATGTCGGTGCTGAACGTGGTGACCGGAAAGGGCGCGCTTACCTGGGCGACGTGGATATTCGCCCTGCTCTGCTTTTTGAACCTTTTGATCGTCGTAAAAGATAAAAAAGGCGGGGGGATAACGGCGGCTTCCTATCTTTTTATGGTCGAGATAATCGCCCTGTTCGTCTTTTTCATCATTTCGGGCAATCCCGACGGCTTTTCGGCCATATGGATAGCCATGCTGCCCACCTGCGGGATGCTTTTGTTCGGGATAAAGAAATCGACCGTTCTGTGCGTTATTATGCTGGCGGTGCTCATATTCTTCTTCTGGCTCCCCGCGGGCGCGGGTCTTCTTCAGTACGACTACAACAAGACCTTTATGATGCGCTTTCCGATACTTTACGTCGCCTTTTTCGTCATGTCGGCGCTGCTTGAAACGATACGCCTTTTGACCCAGAGAGAGCTTGACGGGTTAAGGGAAGAGTATAAACACCTGTCTGCGCACGACCATCTGACGGGACTTTTAAACCGCCAGGGGCTGAACGAGTTTATAAAGAGCGAGAAAACAGACGAAAATCAAAGGGCGTTTATGCTCGATATAGATTGGTTTAAGGCGGTAAACGACGCTCACGGACACGACGCGGGCGATGCGGTGCTCGAGTTCGTCGCGAAAACGCTTTCGGAGGAAGCGCAGGGCGCGCACGTCTGCCGCTGGGGCGGGGAAGAGTTCGTCGCGTGGTTCCCGAAGGGCGGCGGCGACGCCGAGAAGATACGGCGCCGTTTTGAAGAATCTTTAATACCCCTTCCCGACGAAGACAAACCCATTAACGTGACCGTAAGCATAGGCGTCGCGCAGGGCGCGGGCGATACCTACGACCTGATAAACCGCGCCGACGAGGCGCTTTACAAGGCGAAGCAAAGCGGCAGGAACCGCGTGGTTTCGGAATAAACAATAACGCTGCAAAACCCGCCTCGCAATATGGCGAAATCAAAAAAGTGTCCTAAAAGACACTTTTTTATTTTCCGCACTTCCCGCCTTGACAAGGCGGGGAGATAAATGTTAATATAGCAAGCGGCAGCCCTGATAAGGTAAACTCCTTGGGACTTCGCGCCCGCCCGGCTGCCGCTTTTAGTATTCTGCGGAGTTATATATGAAAATTTCACTTTCCGATAATTTCAGTTACGGGCGGCTTTTGAGGTTTACTCTGCCGTCCGTTCTTATGATGGTATGGACGTCGCTTTACGGCGTGGTGGACGGGTATTTCGTCTCTAACCGCGTCGGCGAAACGGCGTTCGCCGCGATAAACTTTATAATGCCCTTCCTTATGATACTCGGCGCGATAGGTTTCGTTATAGGCGCGGGCGGGACGGCGCTCGTCTCGATGACGATGGGCAGGGGCGAGGACAGGCGCGCGCGGGAGATATTCTCGATGCTGATATATTTTCTTATCGGCGCGGGGGTCGTGATTTCTGCGGCGGGCATTATTTTTATAGAGCCAGCGGCGCGGCTTTTAGGCGCGAGCGACCTTCTGCTGCCTTACTGCGTTTCCTACGGCAGGATAATCCTCTGCGCGCTTACGTTTTATATGCTTCAGAACGTTTTTCAAAACTTCCTCGTGACTGCCGAAAGGCCGCGGCTCGGGCTTGCCGTTATGATAATCGCGGGGGTCATGAATATGGCGCTCGACGCGCTTTTCATAGCCGTTTTCGACTGGGGCGTCCGCGGCGCCGCGGCGGCTACGGCGATAAGCCAGCTCACGGGCGGCGCGATACCGCTTTTATACTTTATATTCCCGAATAAAAGCAGGGTCGGGCTTTGCCGCGCAAAGCTCGAGCTTATGCCGCTCGCGAAAGCGTGCGCGAACGGCGTGTCCGAATTTATGAGCTGTATCTCGATGTCGGTCGTCAATATGCTTTACAACTTTCAGCTTATGCGGCTCGTGGGGGAAAAGGGAGTCGCCGCCTACGGCGTTTTAATGTACGTCTCCTTTATTTTCGTGTCGGTATTTCTGGGCTATTCGATAGGGTGCGCGCCGGTAGTCGGCTTTAAATGGGGCGCCCGCGACACGCCCGGGCTTTCGGGCGTATTCAAAAAGAGCCTCGTTATAATAGGCGGGGCGACGGCGCTTATGTTAGCCGCGGGGTATTCGCTCGCCGTGCCGATGTCGAAGTTTTTCGTCGGCTACGACAAAGAGCTTTTCGATATGACCGTGCGCGCCCTCCGGTATTACCTTTCGGCGGTAACGCTTATCGGCTTCAACATTTACGCCTCGGCGTTCTTTACGGCGCTCAACAACGGACTTATCTCGGCGATAATATCCTTCGCGAGGACGCTCGTTTTCGAGGTGGGCGCCGTGCTTATCCTGCCGCTTATCCTCGGGATAACGGGGATATGGCTTTCCTGCACGGCTGCCGAGATATTCGCCGCGGCCTTAAGCTGTACCTTCCTTGTCGCCAACAGAAAAAAGTACGGATATTTTTAAAAGATAATAAAATGCCGCCGCGGGAGTTTTTCTCCTGCGGCGGTTTCGTTTGTTATTAAAGGTCGGCGCCCTTTCCCGTCTTCAGGAAGAAGACGGTTTTTTGTTTTACGGGCTCTTCGAATATCTCGCGCAGCGCCTTTTCGTAAAGCTCTACCTGCGGGCGGTGCCTTTCCGCGGCCTTGGCTTCAAGCCCCGGCTTTACCGAGTCGGTCTTGAAATCGACTACCGTTATCCCGCCGTCTTCAAAGAAGGCGAGGTCGACGCTGCCGCTTAAAAGTATCTTTTCGCCGGGGACGTCGCCGCGCGCAAGATCCGCGGGCGGCAGAAGCACGCTGAAGGTGTATTCGCGAAGCATCTTTTCTGACGCCGCGGCGCGGCGGCCGAGGTCGCTTTCGAAAAAGCCGGAAAGAAGGCTTTCGTCAACCTTCGCGACGTCGGGATATAGGGTGGCGACGCGCTCTTTTTCGGCGCGCACGCCGTTTTTGTCGGCGCACTTTTTAAAGTCGCATTTTTCCAGAAAGAGGTGGAACGCCGTGCCGAGCGCTTTAGCGTCGCGCCCGCCGGAATATTCGTATATCGAGGGGTCGAAGCCCGCCTCGTCGGATATTTCGGTAGGGGTCATTTTAGAGGGCAGGGCGGACACGGCGAGGAAGGGATATTCCTTTTCGGCGTCGGCTATATAGGGCGCGTATTCCGCGGGAACGGGGGCGGCCTGCCTTTTTTCGGCGGGCGCCTTTTCGGCCTTTTCAAAGAGCTGCGCGCCGTCGATGACCTTGCAGACGAGCCTGCCCGTGGGGGTCTTATCGCACTTTCCCGCGTCGGCGGTATAGCTTATGAGGGGGCCGGCGTCGGGGTGCGAAAACAGAGCGGTCACTATCCACGGCAGGGCGGAGTTCTTTTCCGTAAGACCCTGCGGGCGCGTCTGACCCTTCGTTTCAAGATAAAGTTTTCTGAGCGAAGAGCCGGACTTCGAGGCGGGATCCGTCAGATATTTGTTCGACATAACAAGGAAAAGCCGTTCGCGCGCGCGGGTGAAGGCAACGTAAAGCTTGCGCATCTCTTCGCTTTTGAGCGCCGCCTCCATTTTTCCCTTTACCGCGATGGCTTTGCCCGACGGCTTTTTCATCCTGCGCTCTTTGTCAACGAATTTTAAAGCGAAGCCGAGGTCCTTGTCGACGAGCACCGGCTCAGAATTCACGTCCTGCTTGTTGAAGTCTTTGCCTAAAAGGCAGACGAAAACGAAGGGGAACTCGAGCCCCTTTGATCTGTGTATCGACATGACGCGCACGCCCGAGCCGTTCGACGTTTTCGGCTTGTTTTCCGAATCGGCCGCGGCGTCGAGCAGGCTTACGAGCTCGGCGCATGAGAAGAAGGCGCCGCCTTCGTGCGCGAGCGCGGTCTCGTAAAAAGCGTCGAGCGTTTTTGCGCGAGCGGCGGGCGAGGGGAACGCCGAGAAAACGCCGTAGGCGTTCGTTTCGTTATAGATATACTGCAGAAGGGAGGACGCCGTTTTGATGCGGGCGGCGCGCATAAAATCGGATATTTTACCGATAAAGGCGCGGCACTTTTCGTTCTTTTCCGAGGCGGCGCGGACGGCGTCCCACAGGTCGTCGTCTTTTTTCGCGTCGGCGCGGATAAGGGCGAGCTCGTCCGCCGTAAAGGAAAACAGGGGCGAGTAAAGCACCGACAAAAGGGGCACGTCCTGCCGCGGATTGTCGATTATTTTAAGAAGCGAATATATGACGGTGCCCTCGAGCGTCACCGTAAAATCGTTTTCCGCATCGACCGCGCAGGGCAGACCCTCGCGCTCGAGTGCGCGCCGGAACACGCCCGAGTTGGATTTTAAAGAGCTTAAAAGTATCGCGAAATCGCCAAACTCGGCGGGTCTTGATTCGGTTGTGTCCTTTATCGGCACCTTTGCCGAAGAGAGCAGCTCTTTTATCCTGCGAGCCGCGTAGATCGCCTCCGCCTCGTACGCCGTGCCGTCCTCGTCGACGTCCTTTATGCCGCTTGAGTCTATAAGGCAGACTTCCGACGGCAGAACGCCGCCCTCTTCGCTTCTGTTTGCGTTAAGACGCTGGTTTTCGTCGTAATCCACGTCGCCTAAGCTTTCGGACATGGTACGCTCGAAAATATAATTGCAAAGGTCTATGACCTCGGGGCGCGAGCGGAAGTTGACCGACATATCTATCCGCCTTTTGCCGTCTTTGCCGTCGGGCGACGCCTCTTTATAGCGCTTTATGAATATGGACGGGTCGGCGAGTCGGAAGCCGTAAATGCTCTGTTTTACGTCGCCGACGAAAAACGACGAGCCGTGAGCGGGAGCGATAAGAGAAAAGATGCGGTCCTGCACCTCGTTCGTGTCCTGATACTCGTCGACCAGAAGCTCCTGCAGGTGTTCGCGAAGGGCGTTTGCCGTTTCGGGACTGTTTTCAAGAACGTAAAGCGTCATATGCTCAAGGTCGGAATAATCGACCGTCTTTCTGCGCCTTTTTTCAGCCGCGTAAAGCTCGCCGAAGCGAAGCAGCATATTGCAAAGGCACTTCGTCGCCTTCTTTCCCTTTTCATTTTCAAAAGAGCCGTCCTGCGCCCCGAAGGTCGACAGGTACTTGCGAAGAGCGTTGAGCGCTTCTTTGCAGAAGTCGCGGCCTGAGGCAAAGTCCGTCTTACTGTTTTTTATAGACGGCGGAGAGAACGAGTCCAGAATTGACGCGGTCCCGGGGAAATCGCGCAGGTCGCGGGGCGCCGTAAGAGACTCGAAAAGCGCGTCGTACGCGCTTATAAGCCCGGCGTTGGCTTCCTTCGTTTCCTCGTCGGCAAGGTCCTTCGCGCTGTCCCAGCGGGCTTTCGCGTTATTTATCATCTCGCCCGCGCGGGCGACTATGTATTTGCCCCAAAGCGTGCCGTTCGTATCGGCGGACGCCTCGTCGAGCTGCTTTCTTATCCATTCTTCGGGCTTCGGGTGCGCCTGTATTTTTTCATATATCTTAAGTATGGTTTTTATAAGCCGCTTGTCGTCGCGCTCGCCGCAAAGGGCGAGCGAAAGCTCGGTAAAGCCCTCGGGCTGCTCGGCGTATACCTCTTCCAGCAGCGCGTCGATGCATTTCGCCTGCATCTGCTCGCGCGAAAGGTCGTCGCAGACGGAAAAATCGGGGGAAAGCCCGCACTTGTCAAAGTTCTTGCGCAGAAAGTCGGCGCAGAAGGAATGGACGGTCTGTATGTGCGCCGAGCCGAGGTTTGATATCTGACGCCGCAGTCTTTTCACGTCGGCGCCGGTCATTTTTATGCGTTCCGTGAGTTTATTCGCTATCCTGCTCCGCATTTCCGCCGCCGCCGCCTTGGTGTAGGTGACTATGAGAAGGCGGGATATATCGAACGGGCAGTATTTGTCGCAAAGGCGGGAAACTATCCTTTCCGTAAGGACGTGCGTTTTGCCCGAGCCCGCCGCCGCGGAAACTATTATAAAAGGCTCTTTTGCGTCTATTGCCGCTTTTTGACTATCGGTAAGGTCCATCTCGTCACCTCAATCCTTCGTTATTTCGTCTATCGCCTGTCTCGCCTGCAGCTTTTCAGGGCGTTTTATATAATGCCTGCCGTCGTTTTCGTCGAAGTGGCATACCGCGCGGAAGTCGCACCATTCGCACGCCTTTTCACCGAGGGGGATAGAGCTTATATCTCCCGAAAGCACGCCGTGCGCGAGCGATTTTACTTTATTCACGCAGTAGTTCGTGATCGAATAATACCGCTCGGGCTCGGTCCACGTGCTGCTCGTCGGCAGACGCTTTGAGTCTCTTGCCCTCGCGCCGTGCTCTAAAGCGTTTATTATATCCGGGTCGTTCTGCATAACGCCCAGTCTGCGCACCTCGTCTTTGCGCTTTTTGGCAAGCTCGGCTTCGCCGTCTCCCTCCTTAAGGGACAAAAGCTCGGACTTCGCGGGGACGTAAAACGCCGCGGCGCCGCGCCCGACGCCCGCTTTTTCCAGAAGCGCCGTGTAGATGAAGAGCTGAAGGTTGTGGCCGTTAATGAGGTCGGAGGGCTCAAACACTTTGCTGCCCGTCTTGTAATCGACCACCTTGAGGTAGCCGTTCCACACGTCGACGCGGTCGGCGGTGCCTTTCAGAAGGCACTTAAAGCCCTCGTCCTCCCAGATAAGGGGCTCGGCGTCGGGGTTCGTGCCGCCGAACTTCATTTCATAATAACGCGGCTTGAAATCGGAGTTTTCTATTTCGTCCCAAAGGTCGGAAAGGATCATCTCAACGCTCTCGAAAAAGCGCGAAAGCAGAGCTTTTTGACGGGGCGAGTCGGCGTCGGACATATTCTTATCAACGTATTCGTTGCAAAGTCTGCGCGCAACGCGTTTAGGGTCGCCGCCCTTTTCGCACAGCTCGCGCACGCCCTTTTCGGCGACCTCGTGCGCCAGCGTTCCGAGGCTCGTCATTTTAAATTCGTATTCGCGGCGCGGCTCGGCGCGCATTATAAATCTGCAGAAATATGAGAAGGGGCACGAGCTTATCATCTCGACCGACGTGGGCGAAAGATCGAGCCCGTTTCCGAAGATCCGCGCCCGCGCGGCTTCGCTTTTGAGCCTGTCCGGCGAGGCGGTCACGTGGTTTTGGAGCGAATCGAAAAACTCGCCGTTTTTCGGATAAAGCGCGGAGTAAGCCGCGCGGTTTTCGCTCAAGTCCGAAGAAAGAGAGACGCACGCCTGCTCGAAAAGGGGCTTTTTCGCCGTAAGGCGCAGAAGCTTGAGGGCTTCCGCCGCGCTTTTTACGCGAAGACCCGGGAAAAGGTCTTTTCTAAGGCGCGTCAGGATATAGCTTTCGATGCATTCGGTGCCGTCTGAAAGCGTTTTGGGCGCGAAAAGCGTAAGCGACCTGTCGGGCGACGCGAGCGCGCGGTAAATATCGCTGTGAAGCTCGAGCGACTTGTCAAGGTCGCTCGAAAGCTCTATGCCGTTATCCGAAAGCGCGTCGCGCTCGGCGTCGGTAAGAATGCTCTTTTGCGGCGCGTCGGGCGGCAGAAGCCCGTCGCGAGCGCCGAGGACGAACAGGTGGCGCACCCCCTCGGGCGCGAGGGAGGTAAACGAGCTTACGGCGACCGAGTCGAGAGACGAGGGTATGGCGCCCACCTCGTACTGCGCGAGGGTCAGGGTCAGAAGCTCGTAAAACTCTTCCTTGTCGGTGCGGATGCCCGAAAGCGCGTTTTCCATCTGCGAAAGGGCCTTTTTGAATATCTCGAGAAGCTGGGCGTGCTCGTCGGCGTCGTCGCGCAGGCCCGCTTCTTTAAGTTCCTTAACCCGCGCGTCTATAAGCTTTGAAAGCCCGCTGTTTTCGATAAAGCGAGAAAACGCGGAGGCGTATTCTTCGCACGAGGAAAGCCCCGAAAGCGCGGCTTTCAGCGCCTCTATGGGCGCCGTCGCGCGCTGCCTTGACTCTTCGAGCGATTTAAGGCGGGCTTCTTCATCGGGGGGCTTTCTGTCGTAGCCGACGGTGGATTTTTTGAAGGGGCTCGTCCACGCGCTGCCGTGTATATTCCACGTAAGGGCGTAATTTTCAAGTTTATATATCTCGTCGCTTGAGAGGCCGGAAAAGCCGCTTTTGAGGTATGATATAACTGAAGGCAGCGAAAGGTCGTCGCTTAAGGCGCCGAGCGGGCCCAAAAGCGCTTTGGTTACCGGCTTCTGAAGCACGCCTGCTTTGTGAGAGAAGAAGGCGGGGACGCCGTATTTTAAAAAGCTGCCCTCTAAAAGCCCGGCGTATTCGTCGACGTTGCCCGAAACGACGGCGATATCGCGCAGACGGGCGCCGTTATGCAGGGTAAGCCTGCGTATCTGCGCCGCGCAAAGCTCGCATTCCTCGGCGGGATCCTCCGCCGAATATACCGAAACCGCCGCGGGGTCGCCGCTGAACGCTTCGGCTTTAAGGTCGAAGACCTTTTCGCAGAGCGCAAGCTCGGGCGGCTTGCCGCTGTCGCGCGGGGGCAGTTCGGTTATTTCAAAGGGTCTGCCGAGCGAACGCCCGATAGATACGAATCTGTCGCGCGTTTTCCTCTGTTCGTCGAAAATGGGGTCGTCGTCCAAAAGGACCGAAACGGTCATATCGGCGCATCTTTCGAGAACTCTTTCAAGGAAGGAGTACTTCTGACCGGAAAAGCCCGAAAAGTCGTCGATAAAAACGTGAACGCCGTCGAAAAGCTTCGATCCGGCGATATGCTCCTTCGCCCTGTCGAGAAGCGAGGCGGGGTCGAGGCGGCTTCCGGCGCAGACCGAAATATAGGCGCGGTATATTTTCGCTATATCGCGCAGCTTGTCCGAAAAAGAGTCGTTTTCGACGGTTTTGGAAAACTCTTCGGGCGAAACGCCCGAGTTTATGATCTCGCTTACCGTGTCGAGCATGGCGGAAACGAGCTTCGGGCGCATAGCCGCGCCCTTGTAATAGGAAAGCGTGCCCTCGACGTTCGAAAGCGCGCGGAACATCGAAAGAACGCGCCCGCCCTCGTCGAGTGACTCGGTTTTGTCGTCCGATAAGGATAAAAGAGCTTTCGTAAGGCTCGTGAAGGTGACGACGCGGGCGCAGCGCGAAACGGTGTTCCCGCAGACGGTAAGAAGCCTGCGCTCAGCCGAATGGGACATATTTTCGGGAACTAAAAGCAGGCTGTTTTCGCCCGCCTTCGCGAGAGCCGCTATCCCGGAGTAAACGTCGCGCGTTTTTCCGCTTCCCGCGGGGCCGCAAATGATCTTCGGCATTTTAAAACTCCTTTATTATAAGGTCGCACGCGTCTTTTACCGCGCACGCGCTGAAGTATTTTTCCTCAAGCGGTATCCATTTGTCGAAAAAGACCCGCGCCCGCGCCCCATCGCGCGCGTAAAGCCTTTTTATCTGCGTTTCGGGACTTACGTCGCAGAAAAGTCTTAAGTCGTAAAGGGAAAAAAGCGCCGGGTGCAGGCTGTACGAGCCCTCGACGATCGTGTAACGCGCCGCGGGAAGAGTTTTCACGACCGTTTCGCCGCTTTTGCAGTCGTAAGCGCCGTAGGAAAAGGCGCCGCCGCGAAGACAGGGCGCGACCTCGCTTAAAAACCGCTCGTAATGCACGTTGCCGCCGGGTGCCAAAAGCCGCTCCGGCGCGCGCATGGCGGGGGGCAGGAAAAAGTCGTCCATATGCACGACGCGGCAGCCGTACGCCTTTTCAAGAAGCGACGCGAGCGTCGTTTTGCCCGATGCGCATCTGCCGTCTATCGCGATCACCGCGCCGTCCTTTTGCGACGAAAAAAGAGACTTGATTTCAGGTGAGATATCCAAATCAAAAGCCTCCTTTTTTATGTATTATTATGACGCGGGATATGTCCCGAATAAGGGACGTTTCATTTCGCGCCCTTAGAGCCGCCGAGGTCCGCCGTTTTAAGAAGGTTCGTGTCGAAGGACGACAAAAACTCCGCCTTGCGCGCGGCGCGCTTGAAAGCGAGCGAAATAAGCCTGTCGCAAAGGTCCCCGAAGGGCACGCCGCACTCCTTCCACAGATAGAAGGAGAGGGAGCCCGGGATGGTGTTTATCTCGTTTACGAAAAGCTCGCCCGTTTTTCCGTCTATCATAAGGTCTACGCGCGAAACCCCCTCGCACCCGAGCGCGCGGAACGCCGCGACGGCGGTCTTCTGCGCCTTTTCGGTAAGCTCGGGCGATATGGGCGCCGGGATAACGCGCGAAAGAGAGGACATACCGCCCGACGCTTTTGCGCCGCCGGTCTTTCCTTTAGAGCCGCCCTGATACTTGTCGGCGTAGGAAAGAAAATCCTTCGCGCCGCGCGGCTCCTCGCAAACGGAGGGCAGGGCGTTTTCTTCGTCGCCGAGGACAGAGCAGTTTATCTCGCGCAGGTCTTCTATGCACCTTTCGCAAAGCGCCGCCGAGGTATACTGATACACGTTTTCAAGCGCGGCCTTGAGCGTGTCCTTGTCGGTCGCCTTGCCTATGCCGACGCTCGAGCCTAAATTAAACGGCTTGACTATCATCGGATAGCCGATATTCTTTTCCGCCGAGGCGACGGTATTTTCAACGTCTTTATAGTAGTCGGCGCGGGTCAGCTTTACGCAGGGCAGGCAGGGCACGCCGGCGTAGGCGAAAGCCGCTTTCATAAGATACTTGTCCATACCGGCGGCGGACGCCGTAACTCCGCATCCGACGTAGGGCAGACCCAACTGCTCCATAAGCCCCTGGAACGCGCCGTCCTCGCCGTTCGTGCCGTGGAAAACGGGGAAAGCGACGTCTATCCTGTAAAGGTTTTTGGCGAGCGCGCCCCTTTTGCGAAGATAAAAGGAGCCGTTTTCGGCAATTATATCTACGCGGGAAGCCGATTTTAAAAGCGTTTTTATATCGCGGTAATTCTTTATATCGGAAAGCGCTTTTCCGACGTAAAAGGCGCCGTCCTTCGCCTGATAGACGGGGATCGGAAAATACTTTTCGCGGTCGAGCGCGGCGTAAGCCTGAAGCCCCGATATGACGGATACCTCATGCTCGACCGATCTTCCGCCGAAAAAGACGGCGACGTTTATTTTCATAAATGCTCACTCCTTAACTGTAATTGTCGGGCAGGTCGTTTAAAAGAAGCGCGAGCTTCGGGTCGCCGCGCATGCCGCAGGCCGCCGAATACGCCTCGGAAAAATCCTTTAAAACGCGTATTTTTTCTTCGGGGAAGGACGCGCGTAAAAGCCCGCGCTTTATCCTTTCCGAATTGGTCGCGCCGACGAGCAGCGCGTAGTCGCAGCGCGCCGCGGCGTATTCGCCCAAAAGCTCGTTCTGTCTATCCTCCTCGGCGCCGAGCTCGATAAGCCCCGGCGTTATGAGTATTCGCACGCCCTCGAAGGACGAGAGGGTATCGAGCGCGACGCGCGCCCCCTCGGGGTTAGAGTTGTACGCGTCGTCGATTATCGAAAGCCCGGGTCTGCGCGTAAGCTCGAGCCGGTGCGGCACGCTCTTTAAAGCGCGCACGGCGGGCGTAAGCTCGCGCGAGGCTATGCCGTAACGCGCGGCGCAGGCGATGGCGAGCGTAAGGTCCTGCACGTTCGCTTTCCCCAAAAGCCGCGTTTCAAAGGAAACAGTTTCGCCGTCGGGCGTTTTCAGGTCGAAAGACGTGCCGTCGGCGGTCGTTTTAATATTGACCGCTTCAATGTCGCCGCCCTCGCCGCAGGTTATTATTTCATTCCCCGTAAGAGAGGGAAGGGCTTTTCTCAAAGGCGCGCTGTCGGCGTTTATAATAGCCGCGCCGCGCTCTTTGACCGCGTCGAAAAGCTCGAGCTTTCCGCGCAGCACGTTGTCTAATGAGCCGAAGGTCTCAAGGTGCTGGGGGCCGACCGAGGTTATAACGCCCGTCTCGGGGAAAACGAGCTCGCATATCTCGCGCACGTCGCCTAAATGCCGCGCGCCCATCTCGCAGATAAATATCTCGTGATAGGGCTTTAGCCCCTCGCGCACGGCGCGGGTCACGCCTAAGGTCGTATTGTAGTTTCCCGGCGTCATGAAAACGCGGTATTTTACCGACAGAAGCTCTTTTAAAAAGTACTTGGTGCTCGTTTTGCCGTAGCTGCCCGTAACGCCTATGACCTTTAAAGAGGGGCTTTCCTTAAGGATACGCCGCGCGTCCTTTACAAAGCCGTCGGACAGCGCTTTCTCAAACGGCGCGGCGACGCTCCCCCAGATAACGAGAAGATAAGGCGCGAAAAGTATGACGAGGGGTATGAAAATGCTGAAGAATATATTTCCGACGAAATACGCCGTGGCGCAGAGGGCGGCTGACAGGATAAAGCTTAAAATGAGCAGCCGCCTTACGCGCGGGGTGAAAACGAGGGGCTTTTTCGC
>JAFSVO010000006.1 GCA_017444965.1 Clostridia bacterium
ATCAGTATAAGGAAGTAGGACCTATGAAAAACCGGAATAACAAAAAAGGCATAAGCGCCGTAGATTTCTTCTGCATCGGCTTCGGCGCAATAGTCGGCGTCGGCTGGGCGGTGTCGGTAAACGGCTGGATGACCTCCTGCGGCGGGCCAATACCTGCGGCGTTAGGCTACCTTGCCGTGCTTATCATGATGGTGCCGATAGGGCTTTGCTACGCCGAGCTTGTACCCATGCTGCCCGTCGCGGGCGGAGGCATGGCGTTTGCCTACAAGGCGTTTAAAGAGAAGATAGCCGCAGTATCCGGCTGGGCGGCGCTCGGCGGCATGATAGCCATTATCCCGTGGGAAGCGATACAGATAACCGATATGTTAGGTTACCTTATCCCCGGCGTAAAAAACAGCCCCGTGCTTTACACGGTAATGGGCTACGATATACGTTTAAGCGTCGTGCTTATAGGCACCGCTTTCTCGCTTATACTTTTCGCGATAAATATGAAGGGGCTCGCCGCGGCGGCAAAGTTCCAGAAAATACTCTGCTTCGTTCTTATCGGCACGGCTCTTCTCGGCGCCGCGGCGGCGCTTATCGGCGGAAAATTTGACAATTTAAAGCCGGTATACGACGTAACGGATCCCGCAATCTACGGCGAAGGGCTTAAGCAGGTGTCGCACAGCTCGATGATCGGCGGCGTATTCGCGATAGTCGTTACGGCGGCGTATTTCCTCGCCGGGTTTGAGACTATCCCGCAGGGCGTTGAGGAAGCGGGCGGCAGCATAAAGACGGTCGGCAAAACGGTCGTTCTGTCGGTTACTTTAGCCTGCGTTTTTTACGCGATAATGCTTTTCGCCTTCGGCTTCGGCTGGCCCTGGCAGGAGTTCGCGCTTATGGAGCGCCCCGCCGCGGCTACCATGTTCAAGCATCTTTATCCGGGCGGCGTGGGAGTCGCGCTTTACTGGATACTCACGATAGGCGCGATAGCCGGTCTTTTCACGACGTGGAACGGCTTTTTCACCGCCTCCGCCAATATGTTCATGTCTATGGGGCGCGGCAAGCTGGTCCCGAAGGCGCTTGCCTATCAGAACAAAAACGGCGTCGCCGTGCGCGGACAGGTCATTTGCCTTGCGCTGTCGCTTATAGGCCCGCTTCTCGGCGCCAACCTTATAGACACCATAACCTGCTTCTCGGCGCTGGCGTTCATCCTTTCGTGGATGGTCACCTGCTGGTCGCTCGTCGCACTGCGTAAAAAGTACCCCGACTTAAAGCGCCCCTATAAAATACCCGGCGGCATAGGCATGGGTATATTCGCCTCCGTCCTGACGACGGGCGTATTCGTGATGTCCTTTATCCCAAAAAGCCCCTTCTTCGGCGGCTCGCTCGCCATCAAGATGATGATAGGGTGGATGGCTCTGGGCGTTATCCTTTTCCTCTGCTCGGCTCCCCAGCGCAAAGGGCTTTCGGACGAAGAGCTTGAAAAGGGCGTCTTCGGCGCGAGAATGGGAAATAAAGAAGAATAAAGTCTTTAAAAAACACACGCCGCGAAGCGTTTTGCTTCGCGGCGTTTTTGCGGGTCTTGTAAGGCAGTGTGAGTCCTTTCTCTTATCAAGGGTCGTCGTCAAAGATCTCATCGAGCAGGAAAAGATCCTCAAGACTTAAGTCTTCGTCTTTTTCTCTTTCGTCAAGCTCCTTCTGTCCTTCGGACATTGCCCATAAAAGGAAAAGATCGTCAAAAAACTTCATGCCTTTCGCCTCCCGTCAAGGCAATAATACAATATGATATGTACGATAATACGGACAATTAAAACCGCCGGGGGAAATCCTCCGGCGGCGAATTCTATTTCTGCGGTATCGGCGGGTTTACGTCGGCGGGGATGGGGCAGACGTATTTGCCCTGCGTCTGTTCAAAGTGCTCGGCTTTGGCTTTCTCGATAAGCGACGGGTCGGATATAAGGCGCAAAGCCGTCCCCGCCACCGCTTTAGAGGCGTAAAGCATAGACTTATGGGCGTATGAGCTTTTGCCCTGCGTTACCGCCTGCCAGCTGTGCCCCGGCGTGCCCTTTACCCAGTTGCCTATATGCATCTGCACGGTAGGCGTGTTCCAGCTGACGTCGCTCGTGTCGGTAGAGCCGCCGTGCGCCGCGGGGGGCGCTAAAGGCAGCACTCTGTCGGCGTATATCGCCGTTTCCTGCTTTTCCTTTGAGGTCAGGGGCATGGTGGCGCGAAGGGCTTTTCCGAAAGACAGCTCTTCCTCCGTCGGGACGGGGAAAGGCAGGTCGTTCATAGCTTCCAAAGCCGTCTTTTGAAGGGTCGGTATCGTAATAAGATTCGAGCAGGCGGAAACGAATTTCGTTTCAAAGGTCGTGTCGGTCATAAGCGCCGCGCCCTGCGCTATCCTGTCGACGCGGGCGGACAGCTCGAGCACGTCGTCGAGCGTTTCGGCGCGCACCATGTATTTGACCTTTGCGTGCGACTGGACTATGTTAGGCGCCTCGCCGCCCGTGTCTATTATCGCGTAATGAACGCGGCAGGTAAGGGGCATATGCTCGCGCAGGAAATTGGCGCCGACGTTCATAAGCTCTACGGCGTCAAGCGCGGATCTGCCTAAGTGCGGGCTTCCGCCCGCGTGTGAGGCGACGCCCGTAAAGGAATAGATCTTGCTTATAAGCGCGAGCGCGGGGCGCGTTCTCGGCATATACATTTTTTCGGGGTGCCAGCTGACTACGGCGTCAACGCCCGTGAAAACGCCGGCGCGCGCCATATATACCTTGCCGTTGCCGCCCTCTTCGGCGGGACAGCCGAAAAGGGTAACTTTACCCTTGCCCGTATCTTCTATAAAAGATTTTATCGCGAGCACGGCGCCGAATGAGCCGCCCGCGAAAAGATTGTGCCCGCAGCCGTGCCCTATATCGGGCCCCTCTTTATACTTTTTTTCGGTAACGTTCGCCTCCTGCGAAAGCCCCGAGAGCGCGTCGTATTCGGCAAGAACGCCTATATGCGGCGCGCCGTCGCCAAAGGTCGCGGTAAAAGCCGTCGGGATATCAGCTGCGCCGCGGGTAACGGTAAAACCCTCTTTTTCAAGAAGGCGGCAAAACTCGCCCGCCGACTCGTATTCCGTATAAGGGACCTCGGCGTGATCCCAGATAAAGTCGGACAGCCCGCATATAAGCGCCGACTTTTCGTCAACGGTCGAAAGATACATTTCAAACATAAAAACGCCTCCTTAAAAGTTTAAGCAAATTATACCAAAAAGCGGGGGAAAGGGCGACATAACGCCGCGGGCGGATAAAAACGGCGCTTCCGGGGAAAAGCCCCGAAAGCGCTTTTTACATAGCGTTCGTTTTGCGCCTTAAACGGCTTTTTTTAATTTTAGCATAACGGGGGATAATAATCAAGTCAAA
>JAFSVO010000033.1 GCA_017444965.1 Clostridia bacterium
CGCAAGCGCACCTTAATGAAAACCGCAGGTTTTCAATTCATGCACGCAAGCGTGCAATTCATGACCGCAGGTCAATTAATGAAAAGCCCCGGGCTTTTCAATTCACGGAAACGCAAAGCGTTTCCCTATTTCGGAGGTAACCTTATGAACGAACTGCTTCTCATCTGCTCGCTCGTCTTCATTTTCGGCTCGACGCTTTTGGCGTACAAGCTCTTCGGCAAGACGGGGCTTTACTGCGTTTCCGCCGTGGCTACGATACTCGCCAATATAGAGGTCGTTATGCTGGTGCACGCCTTCGGGATAGATCAGACCCTCGGCAACGTGCTTTTCGCCTCGACCTTCCTTATAACCGACATTCTTTCGGAATGCGAGGGCAGAAAGGAAGCCAACACCGCCGTATGGACGGGCATATTCTCGACGGTATTTTTCCTCGTTTTGTCGCAAAGCTGGCTTTTGTACGTCCCCGCCGCGGGCGACGTTATGGCGCCCTATATCCGCGGGCTTTTCGCCACGACGCCGCGCGTCGTTTTCGCCTCTCTTTCGGTCTACGCGATAAGCCAGTTCTTCGACGTCTGGCTTTACCACAAATGGTGGAGCTTCACCGAAAAGCGCTTCGGCGACAGGCGCAGGTTTCTGTGGCTCCGCAACAACGGCTCTACCCTTATAAGCCAGATAGTAAACACCCTGCTTTTCACCGCCTTCGCCTTCTGGGGCGTTTACGACACGAAGACCTTTATATCGATATTCCTTTCAAGCTACATAATATACGTCTTCACAAGCCTTCTCGATACGCCCTTTGTGTATCTTGCGAGGCGGATCGCGGATAAAAGAAAAAAAGAGCGCTGAGCGTTCTTTTTTGTCTTTTATGAATTGAAAAATCAAAGCTTTGCAATAAGGCGCGCGCCAAAGGCGCGCATAGGCTCCCTTGTGTAAAGGGAGCTGTCAGCGAAGCTGACTGAGGGATTGCAGTCCGCACGGCGTTTGAATATCCTTATTCAGCGGAGCCGACTGAGGGACCGTCGTATCTCCCCGTCTAAAAACTCGCACACGCCGTAAAAGTTATTGTTTATTTCATTGTTCGGAAGGCGAATTATTTTAAGTCCGTATTTCTCGAGATAGGCGCTTCGCTCTTTATCGTAGCTTACGCCTTTTTCTTCGTAATGCTGAGAGCCGTCAAGCTCGATTATCATCTTTGCTTCCGCAGAGTAAAAATCCGCTATATATTTGCCGAGCACCTTTTGCCGCGTAAACCGCGCGGGACAGGCACGCAGGTAGTCGTACCACAGTCGGCGCTCTTCTTTTGTCATATTCTTTCTGAGGTCCTTCGCGTTTTGTACAAGGTCTTTATTGTATTGCCTGTCCATTACAACCCCTCACCCGCTCCGCGGGAGCTCCCCTTACACAGGGGAGCCTTTAAAAGGCGCGCTTACAGTATCTCGCAAAGCGCCCGGACGTCGTCCTCCCTCGTCGCCCAGTTGGTGGCAAATCTGATAACAGCTCTGCCGTCCGGCAGCCACTCCCAGAAGCCGTATCCGACTCTGCCCTCAAGGCTTTCCATAAAATCTTTCGTTACTATCGGGAAGATCTGATTCGTCGGCGAATCGACGTATAATTCATAGCCTTTTTTTAAAAGCTCGGCGCGAATTATCTTCGCCATGTCTATCGCGTGGCGGGATATATCGTAATACACGTCCATAAGCGCCGCGAACTGAACGCCTAAAACTCTTCCCTTGGCGCAAAGCGCGCCGCGCCTTTTTATAAGCGGCAGGAAATGCTCGGGCATATTATTCTTTGTAAAAACGAGCGCTTCGCCCATCAGCGCGCCGACCTTCGAGCCGCCTATGTAAAAGGCGTCGCATATTTCGGCTATATCCGCGAGAGTTAAGTCGCACGCGTCGGACGCGAGCCCGTAGCCTAAGCGCGCGCCGTCGAGGTAAAGGGGTATTTTATACTCTTCGCACACGGCGCGTATCTCGCGAAGCTCTTTTTTACTGTAAAGCGTGCCGTACTCGGTAGGATAGGTTATATACACCATGCCGGGGCGGACGATATGCTCGTGGAATGGGTCGGCGAAATATCCTTCGATATAAGAGCGAACGGTAGAAGCGTCAAGCTTTCCCTCTTTCGCGGGCAGCTCGATGACCTTGTGCCCCGTCGCCTCTATCGCGCCCGCCTCGTGAAGGGAAATATGCGCCATCTGCGCGGCGATGACTCCCTCGTAGGGCTTTAAAAGCGCGTCGATGGCTATCATATTGGTCTGCGTGCCGCCCGTGAAAAACCCTATCTGCGCGCTCGGGCACGCGCACGCCTTTTTGATTTTTTCCTTCGCAGCGTCGCAGAACGGGTCCTCGCCGTATCCGCCGACGTGCTCGAGGTTTGTGTCAAGAAGCGCGCGCATTACCGCCTCGCACCCGCCCTCCTGATAATCGCTTCCGAAGTATAACATAAGAAATATGCCTCCTCGATATACGCGCGGCATAGC
>JAFSVO010000034.1 GCA_017444965.1 Clostridia bacterium
CGCTTCCTGTCGCAGTTTTAAGGAGGTGCTTTTATGAAATTACCGATAAAATGGTTAAACGATTACACCGAGATGCGCGAGGATATAAATACCTTCTGTCATAAAATGACTTTAAGCGGCTCTAAGGTCGAAAGCTTTGAGTCGGAGAGCGACGAAATAAAGAACGTCGTCTGCGGAAGAGTGCTTTCGCTTTCAAAGCACCCCGATTCGGATCACCTTTGGGTCTGCTCGGTCGACGTCGGCGCGAAAGAACCCTATCAGATAGTGACGGGCGCGCAGAACCTTAAGACGGGCGACCTTGTTCCCGCGGCTCTGCCCGGCGCCCTCCTTCCCGGCGGCGTTGAGATAAAGCCGACGGTCATGCGCGGCGTCCCCTCGAACGGCATGCTCTGCTCTATGGGCGAGCTTAAACTAACGACGCACGACTGCCCGGGCGCAGTAGAGAACGGCATACTCGTCCTCTCGGACGAATACGGCGCCGCGCCCGGCGACGATATATGCAAGGTAATGGGATTTGACGATAAGGTCGTGGATTTTGAGATAACCCCCAACCGCCCCGACTGCCTTTCCGTAATAGGCCTTGCGAGGGAAAGCGCCGCGACGTTTGATAAGCCCTTAAAGCTTCCCGAGCCCTCCGTCAAAGAGACGCATGGGAACGTGTCGGACTATATTTCCGTAGAGCTTAAGACGGAGCTTTGCCCGAGGTACACCGCCGCCGTAGTCACCGACATCAAAATAGCCCCCTCTCCGAAATACATAAGGGACAGACTGCGCACGGCGGGCGTCAGACCTATTAACAACATAGTCGACATAACCAACTTCGTCATGCTCGAATACGGTCAGCCGATGCACGCTTTCGATTATTCCTGCATAGACGGGAAAAAGATAATAGTACGCACGACAAAAGAGGGCGAAACGTCCGAAACGCTTGACGGGCAGGACCGCAAGCTTGCCCCGAACACGATAGTCATCTGCGACGAGCGGAAGATAATCGGTCTTGCCGGCGTTATGGGCGGCCTTAACAGCGAAATAACCGAGAATACCAAAACGGTCGTTTTCGAGTCGGCGAACTTCAACGCGCCAGCGGTACGCGTCGGCGCGCGCAACGCCGGCATCCGCACCGAGGCGTCGTCCCGCTTTGAAAAGGGACTTGACTGCGAAAACACATATCCCGCGCTTTTACGCGCGCTGCAGCTTATCGAAGAGCTTTCTGCGGGCAAGGTCGTCGGCGGGATAATCGACGAATACCCGGTCAAAAAGCCCGTCCGCACGATAAAGCTTGAGCCAGCGCGCATCTGCGCGTTCATCGGCGCCGAAATTCCCGAGGCGGAGATGGTAAAGACTCTTGAAAAGCTCGATTTCAAAGTCGAAAACGGCGCAATAACCGTCCCCTCCTTCCGCGACGACGTAGAGGGCTTTGCCGATATAGCCGAAGAGGTCGCGCGTTTCTACGGCTACGACAAGATAAAGCCGACTCTTTTCGCCGGCACTACGACGCAGGGCGGGCTTTCCGCACGACAGCAGTTTGAAAGAGACCTTGCCGAATACTGCAGAGCGGCGGGTTTTTATGAGATATGCACCCTTTCGTTCATGAGCCCCAAGGCGCTTGACAAGCTGACCCTTCCCGAAAACGATCCCCTGCGCCGCGCGGTCGTCATAACCAATCCTTTAGGCGAAGACCAGAGCCTTATGCGCACCTCCGCGCTTCCTTCAACGCTTGAGGTCATCGCGCGGAACGTAAATTTCCGTGCCGAAAAGGTCAAGTTCTTTGAGCCCGCGACCGTATATATCCCGACGCTTGACGAAAGCGGCAAGGTCGACGCGTCGCGTCTTGCGACCGAGCGCAAAACGCTCGTCCTTTCGGAATACGGCAACGGCGGCTTCTTCGAGCTTAAGGGCGAGATAGAAGAAATACTTTCCGCCTGCAAGGTGATATCCTACGAGATAGTGCCGAAGACCGACCTTCCCTATTACCACCCCGGCAGATGCGCGGAGGTCGTATCCGGCGGCAGATCGCTCGGCGTTTTCGGGCAGATACATCCCACCGTCGCCAAAAACTTCGGCGTCGATTGCGAGGTATACTGCGCCGAGTTTATTTACGACGAGATAGAAAAGAGCGCGCAGGCGAACAAGCTTTACAAGAGCCTGCCCAAGTACCCCGCCGTCACGCGAGATATAGCGCTCGTCTGCGACGACCGGCTCTATTCGCTCGATCTTGAACGCGTTATTAAGAAAGCCGCGGGAGACGACCTTTATTCCCTCACCCTTTTCGACGTATACAAGGGCGCGCAGACGGGCGCGGACAAAAAGAGCCTTGCATACACGTTAGCGCTTCGCCACCCCGACCGCACTCTTACCGACAAGGAAGCGGACGAAATTATAGCCCGCGTGCTTGCCGCTTTGAATGACGAGCTTTCCGTAACGCTGAGAGCTTAAAAAAATCCTTTACAGATTTGTTAAGACAGTGTATAATCAAAGAATAAGGAGGCGTTACCATGATCGACGGAACTCAGACTTTTAATATCAAAATGCAGTCGGAAGACGCAAAAAAGGCTATCCTTCAAAGCGTATACGACGCTTTGAGCGAAAAGGGATATAACCCCGTAAATCAGATAGTGGGCTACCTTTTGTCCGAAGACCCCACTTACATCACGAATCACAAGGACGCCCGCTCTTTGATACGCAAGCTCGACCGCGACGAGCTTTTAAAAGAGCTTGTCCGGAGCTATCTTTCAAAATAAAAGCTTAAAGCTCCGCGAAAGCGGAGCTTTAGTTTTCCGTACTAATAGACAAAAAAAGCGCTTATATTTTGGTAACTTTTTTGTTACCGGTTTGTTTGACTTTTGTAATCATCTGTGATACTATATATAAGGAGTGAATCCAAATGAAACAATATCCCTTGTATTATAAGGGCAAAGCTCTTATGCGCGTAGGCAACGTGATATACTACGGCGATATGTCCGAAAAGTATATCGTAATGCTGCAGATCCTTTCCTCAAAAAAACTTGACGATATAGATTTATCCGGTAAGGTTTCGATACAGCTCCAGTACACAGACCCCGAGATCAAGGCGACCGACCGCGTCGCAAAATCAGCCGAAAGAAACGGACTTTACGCGGCTGTCGATCTTGCTTCCGTCTGGCTTGAAAGGGCGCTTGCCGGCAAATAAAACGGAGGTCCCCCATGGCAAAGCTTTTTAAGATATTGCTCGCGGCAGTCGTTCTGACGGCGCTCTTGACGCTGTCTGCGTTTGCTTTTGATATAAAAGGCGGCACGGTAAAAACGGCTTCCGCGGTCAATTTCAGATCCGCTCCCGACACGTCGTCCGACGTACTCGAAAAGATTTACGATACAGAGCGCGTCGCGGTTTTAGGCGAGAGCGGAAGCTTTTACAAGGCGGCTTACAACGGCAGGACAGGCTATATACACAAAGATTACGTAGAGCTTCAGCCGATAATGAATATCAAACCCGGCAACGCGAAGATAACCGCCTCGGCTTTGAACGTCCGTTCGGCGCCCGGCACCCAAAACTCAATCGTTACAAAGCTTTACGAAGGCAACGTGTGCGAGATAATCGGCATAAACTCGGGCTGGCTTAAAGTGACCTACGGCAGCGATACGGGCTACATCCATCCCGACTATATAGAAGTCGTTTCCGCGTCTGTCACCGCGAAGGGCTCTTCCTCCGGCGGCGCGAAAAGTTCGGGCGGCGGCGCTGCCGCTACCGGCGGCTCGGCTTCTTCCGGCAGCATACGCCGCAGCATAATAGAATACGCGGCGAAGTTTTTAGGCGTTCCCTATTCTTACGGCGGCTCGTCACCTTCGGGCTTCGACTGCTCGGGATTTACCAAATACGTCTTTGACAATTTCGGCATCACCCTCGCAAGGTCGTCCGCCGACCAATACAGCTCAAGCGTGACCAAGATATCCCGCTCGGACCTCAACCTCGGCGACCTTGTTTTCTTCTCTCGCAATAAGGCGGGCGTCGTCGGGCACGTCGGCATTTACGTAGGAAACGGCGATTTCATACACGCGCCCTC
The DNA here is from genome assembly GCA_017444965.1 of Clostridia bacterium. GTDB lineage: Bacteria > Bacillota > Clostridia > Oscillospirales > Butyricicoccaceae > RGIG3513. The sequence goes on from JAFSVO010000034.1 coordinate 4,041, forward strand.
GCCCGGAAACAGCGTATGCTACGATTCGCTTGACAGCACTTATTACTCTACTCACTACATAGGCTGCGGCACGGTCTTTTAATCTAAGTTTCATCCGAATACATAAAAGCGATAAAGGCAAAACCTTTATCGCTTTGTTTTTTCCGGATATCTCAGAAGGATACGAGGTCGAGGTCTTCGCGCAGGGCTTTCGCCGCCGCCTCGGGATCGCCCTTTTCAAACGCGTCCACGAGCTTTGTGTGCGTTTCTTTGGACGCCTCGTTCGACTGCGACTTGTCAAAAAAGATAAGATAGACTCCGCATTTATTGTAAAGCTCGTTTAAAAACTTGATGTAATAAGAGTTCCCGCAGCCGTTTATCATTTCAAAGTGAAGGGCGCGATTTAAGTTCACGTAATCGGGCATTGAAAAATAATTGTCCGTTTTGGCGCCTTCGTTTAAAAGCTCGCGCAGGCGCTTTATCTGAGCAGGCGTTTTATTCTTCATCGCCAAAGCTATGGCGCGGCACTCAACGGTATATCTCGCCTCGAAGATCTGCGCCATTTCCGCCTTTGAAGGAGAAATGAGCCTTGCCGAATGATTGGGGCGCGACTCTATAAACCCTTCGTAACGGAGCCGCGTGAGCGCGCCCCTGACGGATATGCGCGAAACGCCCGTCTTTTGAGCAAGCTCTTCTTCTACTATGCTGTTGCCGGGAAAGATAGCGTTGTCCGCTATCTGCCGTTTAACGTAATCATATACCCGATCTACCGAGCTTGACCCACTCATCGCTTTGTACCTCCGAAGAATTATGATATAAGTTTATCACAATTCTTTAAGTCATGCAATACTTTTTTAATTATTTGATTATCGAAATGACGGGGATTATCTCGGGCGTGCGGTGAGTTTTTTTGAACAGATAGTCGGACAAAGCGCCCGACACGGCATCTTTTATCGCCTTTTCGCCCGCCGTTTCGTAAGAAAGCGCGGCGGTCAGGGTCTTGGCGACTATCTTCTGAAGCTCGTTCATAAGCTCTTCGGCTTCCTTTACGAAGACGAACCCGCGCGACGTTATCGCGGGCTGCGACACGACCTTTCTTTTCTTCATATCCACCGCGGCGGACGCCACGATAACGCCGTCCTGCCCTATGACGCGCCTTTCCCTTAAAACGGCGTTGCCGACGTCGCCCACGCCGTAGCCGTCTACGAGCACTCTGCCCGCCTGCACGGCGCCGTTAAAGCGCGCTGAGCGCGGGCTTAATTCAAACACCTTGCCGAGCTCGGTCAGAAAGATATTCGACTCTTTCATTCCGCAGCTTACCGCAAGGTCGGAGTTAGCTTTTAAGTGCCGGTATTCGCCGTGAAGGGGCATAAAGTAGCGCGGCTTTGCGAGAGTAAGTACGGTTTTAAGCTCTTCCCTGCAGGCGTGCCCCGAAACGTGAAGCTCTGAAAGCCGTTCGTAAACGACCTCAGCCCCGCGCTTCATAAGCTCGTTTATCATACCGTATACCGATTTTTCGTTGCCCGGTATGGGGCTTGCCGCCAAAAGCACCTTATCGAAAGCGCCTATCTCGACGTGCTTGTGGCTTCCGTACGCCATTCTGTTAAGCGCGCTCATCGGCTCGCCCTGCGAGCCGGTCGTGAGTATTACGAGCTTTTCGGGCGGCATCCTTTTTATCCTCGATATATCGACGACCGTCTTGTCGTTCGCTTTTATATATCCGAGTTCGGAACCGACTTTAAGTATATTTTCCATGCTCCTGCCCGACACGGCGACGTGTCTTCCGCATTTTTCCGCGACCTCGATTATTTTCTGTATCCTGTGTACGTTCGAGGAAAAGCAGGATATTATTATTCTTTTGCGGCAGTCTTTAAACTCGCGCTCTATAGACGCGGAAACGAGCCGTTCGCTCATGGCGAAGCCTTCGCGCTCGGCGTTCGTCGAGTCCATAAGAAGAAGCTTTATTCCCCTTTTCCCGAGCTCTCCTATCCGCGTAAGGTCGGTTATCCTGCCGTCGGGCGGCGTGTTGTCTATCTTGAAGTCGCCCGTAAAGAGTACGAGCCCCGCCGGCGTGTCTATCGAGAGTGCGACCGAGTCGGGCACCGAATGGTTGACGTGTATCATTTCTATATCAAAAACGCCGAGTTTGAATCTGTCGCCCGCTTTTTTGACGTGAAATTCGGTCTTTTTGAGGTTCTTATGCTCCGAAAGCCGAAGCCTTACAAGTCCCGCCGTAAGCGCGGTGCAATAGATGGGAACGTTAAAATCGCGCAGGAAATAAGGCAGGGCGCCTATGTGGTCCTCGTGCGCGTGAGTTATCACGACGCCGCGTATTTTTTGTTTGTTTTTCTGAAGATAGGTCGTATCCTGAATGACGAGGTCGACGCCTAAAAGGTCTTCGCCCGGGAATGTCATTCCGCAGTCGATGACCATTATATCGCCGCCGTATTCAAGTACGGTCATATTCTTTCCTATTTCGCCGACGCCGCCTAAGGGTATTACCTTAAGCGTTTTTACGCTTTCGGTCTTTTTGGCGGTCTTTGTCGGCGCGGCGGACGGCGCGGTCACGCTTCTTCTTCTTTGCAGGGCGCGCGGTCTGCCGTATTTTGTTTTTTCAGGCA